>NZ_WEII01000040.1:0-45253 GCF_009183805.1 Bacillus sp. B2-WWTP-C-10-Post-4
TAACTACTATATGAATTATCCCCGTCTACTATATGTAAACATCCCTCCCCTTATTCCACTCTATTACTACGTTCTATATTTTTCTTATTAGCATGAGGTCTCTTACTATCATCTGTCTTACTACTTACTGACCTCTCTAAATCCCTCCGATAGAACCTTCCTAATTACCTACCCGATTCTCAATAGGCTAACGAGATTTATTCCCTTATACATACTAAAAAGCATTTCAAAAGCAGCTCAGCCACTTTTGAAATGCTTTCACTTTATTTTTTTCCGCCATCCTCAGTTACATACGCCCACTTAAAGCTATATTCTGGACTGATGTTATGTTTCACAATTCCTTTTACATTCGGTTTCATTACATACGATCTTCCTGTTTGATATAAAGGAACTAACCCTGCATCTTCTTCAAGGAATAATTTTTCAGCTTTCCCTAACGTTTCCCAGCGTTTTTTCGCATCACTCATTAATTCATTACCTGCTTTTCCTACCATTTCATCGTATTTTGGATTTGAATAACTCATTTGGTTGTACGGGCTCTTCGATTCAAACATATCAATAAATGTCATTGGATCCGCATAGTCTGGACTCCAACCTGCATAAGAAATTTCATAATCTTGCGCAGTTTCTAATTTTAATTTTTGTTTGAACGGCTGAATTTTCGTATTAATCGTTACACCTTTTAAATTTTTCTCAATTTGATCTTTTACATAGTCAGCAATCTTTTTCGCAGTTCCATCATCATAGCTTAGCAATTCAATTGTAACTTGATCTTTTCCAAGTTCTTTTTTCGCTTCTTCCCACGCTGCTGCTCCTTTTTTCGGATTATATTTCAGACCATTTTTAAATGTATCTTGATAATCTTTACCATCTGGCCCTGTCGCAAGTCCTTTTGGAACCAATTGATCTGTTGCTTTTGATCCATTATTTAAAATTACATTCGCCAATCCTTTTTTATCAACTGATAATGCAATTGCTTCACGAAGTTTTTTGCTCTTTAAAGGCGTATCTTGTCCGTTACGTTTTTGATTTAAACGTAAGAAGAATGTACTTGATTCCGCATACTCACCATATTCTTCTTTGTTCGATTTATATTTATCTACAAACTCTCCTGATAGTAATGTAAAATCAATTGATCCTGTATCATATAAGTTTACTTTCGTTGCAACCTCTTTTACTACACTATAGTTAATTTCTTCTAATTTCACAGTCTTTTTATCCCAGTACTTATCATTTTTCTTCAGCTGCCAACCTTGTTCATGTTTCCATGAAGACATAACGAATGGACCGTTATACACAGTTGTATCTGCTTCTAAACCGTACTTATCACCTTTTTCTTTTACGAATTTTTCATTTAATGGATAGTATGATGGGAATGCTAATAAATTTAAGAAATACGGTACCGGTTTTTCTAATTCTACTTCTAGCGTGTAATCATCTACCGCCTTCGCTCCTAATTCAGTTACAGGTTTTTCTCCTTTATTAATCGCTTCTGCATTTTTAATATAGTAAGCAATAAATGCATATTCTGCCGCAGTATTCTTATCAAGTAAGCGCTTCCATGCAAAAACGAAATCTTTCGCTGTTACAGGATCACCATTTGACCATTTTGCATCTTTTCGCAGTTTAAACGTATACTTTTTACCATCTTCACTTTTCGTACTAGACTCTGCCGCAGCAGGAATTGGCTTATTATCTTTATCAAGGCGATATAGGCCTTCCATCGTGTTCCCTAAAATTTGCGAACCTAATGTATCAGTAGATTTAGAAGTATCCATCGTCGGAATTTCTTGGTTTTCCGTACGATTTAATACTTGTTTCGCTGCATATTTAATATCAGATTTTTTTTCTTCCCCACTATTTGATGTAGTAGTCGTTTTCTTTTCCCCACCTGACCCAGAACATGCTGTCAATGCAACACTCATCGCTAAAACTGGTACTACAACTGCCGTTAACTTTTTCATCTTTTTTCTCTTCATTTTTGTACCCTCCCTAATTATATGTACATTACCAATCCTTGAGAGACCCCTTACTAAAGATTTATTTTTCAGAAAATTACAACTAATGTTATTCTACTCTTTTTTTCGCATTTGTAAATAGTTTTATTTTAAATATTCTGTTTTTTTATTTTAGTAGGATTTATCCCCCATCTACTATATGTACATACTATACACCTTATTCGCCTCTATTTAACCACACTAAAAATTAGTATTTTAAGCTCACAAAAAAAGCATTTAAAAGTAGCTAAGCCACTTTTAAATGCTTTTTCAACTCTATTATTTTTCAGTCACATATGCCCACTTAAAGCTAAATTCTGGACTGATATTATGTTTTACTACTCCCTTTACATTTGGTTGTAAAACATAAGAATCTCCTCGTTGATATAAAGGTACAATCGCTACATCTTCTTCAAGTAATGTTTTTTCAGCTTTTCCTAACTCTTCCCAACGTTTTTTCGCATCGCTCATTAATTCCGTTCCAGCTTTTTTCACCATGCCGTCATATTTAGGATCAGAGAAGCTCATTTGGTTATGAGAATGTCCAGTCTCAAACATATCTAAGAACGTCATTGGATCTGCATAATCCGGATTCCATCCGCCATACGAAATATCATATTGTTGTTCAGTTTCTAATTTTAGTTTTTGCTTAAATGGCTGAAGTTTAATATTAACTGTTACACCTTTTAAGTTCTTCTCAATTTGGTCCTTAATATATTCTCCAACTTTTTTCGCATTACCAGTATCATAGTTTAAGAATTCAATTGTAACTTGGTCTTTACCTAGCTCTTTTTTCGCTTCTTCCCAAGCTGCAGCAGCTTTTTTAGCATTTGGTTTTAAACCATTTTTAAACGTTTCTTGGAAGTCTTTACCGTCTGGTCCAGTTGCTAAACCTTTTGGTACTAAGAAGTCAGCTTCTTTTGATCCATCATTTAAAATTACGTTTGCTAAATTCTTTTTATCAACTGATAGTGCAATTGCTTCACGTAACTTTTTACTCTTTAATGGTGTATCTTGTCCATCACGTTTTTGGTTCATACGAATGAAATACGTACTCACTTGTGAATATGTTCCGAATTCATCTTTCTTATTTCTGTATTTATCTACGAACTCTCCAGTTAATAAAGCAAAGTCAACTTGACCGCTATCATATAAATTGATAAGAGTTGCTGGTTCTTTAACAACACTGAAGTTAACTTCTTCAAGTTTTACAGTCTTTTTATCCCAATATTGATCATTTTTCTTTAATTGCCATCCTTGTTCATGCTTCCAATCTTTAAGAACGAACGGTCCATTATAAACTGTTGTATCAGACTCTATACCGAACTTCTCCCCTTTTTCTTTTACGAATTTTTCATTTAATGGGTAGTACGATGGGAATGCTACTAAGTTTAAGAAGTACGGTACCGCTTGCTCTAATTCAACTTCAAGCGTAAGATCATCTACTGCTTTTACTCCTAATTCAGTTACAGGTTTTTCTCCTTTATTTACTACTTCTGCATTTTTAATCGGGAATGCGATAAATGCATACTCAGCAGCTGTTTTTGGATCTAATAGACGTTGCCAAGCGTATACGAAATCTTTCGCCGTTACTGGATCTCCATTTGACCATTTTGCATCTTTACGTAGTTTAAATGTATATTTTTTACCATCTTCACTTTTCGTGCTAGATTCTGCTGCAGCTGGAATAGGCTTATTATCTTTATCAAGACGATATAATCCTTCCATCGTATTCCCTAGCATTTGTGAAGATACTGTATCTGTTGATTTAGAAGAATCCATCGTTGGAATCTCTTGGTTTACTGTTCGATTCAACACTTGTTTTGCCGCTAATTTTTCCTCTGACTTGCTATCTCCACTTGAGTTTGTGCTTGTCTTTTTATCTCCGCCTGATGTAGAACATGCTGTTAACGCCATGCTCATTGCTAAAACCGGTGCTACAACTGCTGTTAGTTTTTTCATTTGTTTCTTTTTCATTTTGTACCCTCCCTAATTCTTAACGATAGCTATTAAAGAATTTTCTGATAATTCTGTTTTTCTCTATATATTTATCAGACGATTCTTACTAATTCTTATTCTACTAATTTTTTAATTTTTGTAAAGTATTATTATTGAAAATTTTTAAAAAATTATTTTTTTACAGTAATATTTATAAAAATTCCATATGTTGTTCAAACCTTATTTTGCATTCATACACATTCGTTGTTTTAATCACTTCGATCTCATTTACCGCTTGAATACTTGTTAATTATTTCTAATAAATAATGCATATATCTAAAAACATCTTTTCTACAAAAATAAAAAAGTCAGCAAAGCTGACTTTTTACCCGGCCATTTTTTTTCGTTTCATTTCCTCTACTACTCTCGTATACTTCTCATCATCAAATTCATTTTCACTTTTTGCAACAACTACAGTTGCAATACCGTTACCAATTAAATTAACGATAGCACGTGCTTCTGACATGAAACGATCTACACCAAGTAATAACGCTAAACCTTCTAATGGGATAACATTCATTGCAGATAGAGTAGATGCTAGTACAATGAATCCCCCGCCGGTTACTGCTGCTGCTCCTTTAGATGTAACTAATAAAATAGCTATTATTGTTAATTGTTGACCTAGTGAAAGGTCGACGTGGAAAACTTGTGCTAAAAATATAGTAGCCATCGATAAATAAATTGTTGTTCCATCTAAGTTAAAAGAATAGCCTGTTGGAATGACTAAACCTACTACCGGTTTCGAACACCCGAAGTCTTCCATCTTTGTCATCATTCGCGGCAGTACTGATTCTGACGATGATGTCCCGAGAACAATAAGTAATTCTTCTTTAATATGCGCTAAATATTTCCACAAACTAAATTTATACAGTTTACAAATAAAATTTAAAACAATAAAAACAAATAATGCCATTGTCGCATATACACAAATCATTAATTTGCCAAGTGGTATGAGCGTGCTTAAACCATACTTCCCAATTGTAAATGCCATCCCACCGAATGCTCCAACCGGTGCTAATTTCATTACAATTGATAAAATGTTAAAAAATACTTTCGATAATCTTTCAAAAAAATCAATAACCGGTTGTCCATTTTTCCCTAACATCGTTAATCCTGCGCCGAATAAAATGGAGAAGAATAACACTTGTAAAATATCACCTTTTGCAAATGCTTCAAACATGTTAGACGGCACAATATGTAAAAAGAAATCCATCCATTTCATTTCTTGCCCGCTTTGTACATATTGTGAAACATCTCCGCCTTTTAGTTTTGAGGGATCTAATCCATCTCCGGGACGCACAACATTTGCTACGATGATACCAATAATTAAAGCAGCTGTTGTAACAATTTCAAAATATAGTAGTGCCTTCCCACCAACACGGCCTACCTTTTTCATACTTCCCATACTTGCAATACCGAGTACAATTGTTAAAAAGATAATCGGTGCAATAACCATTTTAATCATATTGATGAATGTTTCACCAATTGGCTTCATTTGTTGTCCAACACTCGGCCAAATTGCCCCTACTGCAATACCACAAATAATGGCCACAATAACTTGGAATGTTAAATTCTTTGCAATTCTCATTTTTGCTACTCCCCTGTATTTTCATTTCTCCCAAACTATTTTAAGCAATAACATTTATTCTATATGGTAGCCCCCTTGCTACTTAACTTGAACCCTACTATTATGTTACACTATTAACTGAAATTTTAAAATAGTATATAACATTAAAAACTAAATGTCATACCATTAGACAAAAATAAAAAAGCAGACATTTCGTCTGCTTTAATTCTCCTCAATTTGCTTTTCACTTAATCCTAGATGTGTTCTAAGAGTATTACTCAAACTCTGTAGATCTTTTTTATTAGGATTATAATAATATACACGTTGCCCGTTTGGGCCATTAGGTAAGTATAAATCATCACCAGCTAATTGTATTTTTTCAACTGAACCGTTTAAACCGTATTTATAAAAAGATAAAATATCATCCATTACTAAATTTGTTTTAAAATCACCATCAACCGCCTCAACTATTTTTTCTAACTTCGTAATCGATCCTACACTTTTTAATTTACTTAAAATCGCTTCAATAACAAGTTGTTGGCGTTGTCCTCTCATTGCATCACTATCAATATGGCGCGTTCTTGCTAGTGCAAGTGCTTCTTCCCCATTTAATTTTTGTAATCCTTTTTTCAAATGAATCGCTTCAGGTTCATCTTTACTATTTTGCTCCGTAAATTCAACTGGGACATCCACTTCAATACCATCTAACCCATCAACAATTTTAGTAAAGGAACCAAAATTAAATTTCACAAAATAATCAACAGGCACCTGTAACAATTTTTCTACCGCTTCCACAGAAGCTTGCGGTCCTCCATCTTTACCATTTTTAACGAAACCACTTCCATATGCATGGGTTATTTTATCTTTTTTCTTTTCAACTGGAACATATGTATATGTATCACGCGGTATACTCGTTAATTTCACTGTTTTATCATCTTTATTAAAAGTCGCTAACAATAATGCGTCTGTATGAAATGCACCATTATATTCCTTTTGTCGTTCTTGATTTTCATCAATTCCCATAATTAAAAGTGAAACATGATTTGCAATTGGCTTTACAGATTTCTCACGTAAATTGGATTTTTCGCCTCGTGCTAAATTCAAATTAGATTTTTGTACGAGACTAGAAGTTTTCATATATACATAGGCTCCATAGCCAATTCCACCAAATAGTAATACCGCCAGTAGTAAACTTATTATCTTTTTCTTTTTATATTTTTGCTTATTTTTCTCTTCTCTTAAAGATGAATGATTCCCCATTTACTCTCCTCCTGTTTCTATTCACCCAATATGTTTTTCATTTTTTCATATTTAGCGCTATCCTTTTGAAACATACTTTCTTTCAATCCCTTATCTATTTGTATCCATTCAGTCGTAACTGAATATTGAATCAAGCCTTCTTGAAAACTAAGAAATTTCAACATAATCCCTGTATTTTTCTCCACAACCATTTCGAATTTCCCTCTTAAATCTTCAGAGGTGCTAACAGGCATCTCTATGTTGATAACTCCTTCAATTTTGTAACAATCTAATCCAAGATATTTCGTTTCTTTATAATTCCAATCTTTATATCGAATTAACAAATCTGCGAATTCTGATTGAATACTATATTTAGCTAGCCCTACATATTCATCATCATATCTCTTTTTCTCATCTGATTTTCTCACTAACCTTTCCGTAGGATTTAATTTTAATAGTTCATTGTTTCTTTCTTTTGGGTTCCATTTTGTCTCTTTATAGGTATACTTCTCATCATCAAACTCTTTTTTCTTGCCCTCGTTATATATAATTGTTCGTTTTTTCGCTAGTTTATCTTCTTTCGAAGAGATACCTCTTTGTTTCTCCGTATCAATCGCATACTTATATGTTGTAGCAATTCTTGATGAGCTAGAATATTCCTCAAATTGTCCTGAAATATTTTTAAAATAATCAATAGAATCTAGCATTTTTTGATGAATCTTTTCTTTATCTGGATAATGTACATTCGATTTTATTTCTTCTTCATTTTCATAATCAGAAAACGCTTTTTTCTTTACATATTCAAATACTCCACCATTTTGCGCAAAACTTTGTATAGAAAACTCAGACATAGATACCACTGAAAGTATACAAACCGCTGCACTAATTATCATCATATGAATTTTGTAACTCTTCTTTTTTACCTTAAGATTATGTAGCGTACCATTAATCTTTTCATTTAACTCTGGAGGTACTATAACATTTTCATCTTTTATTCTCTTTTTTAATTTCTCATCAAATAATTTTTCATTATCCATCCTTTACACCCCCTATTCCATCTTTAATCGTTTTTGTAGTTGTTCCCTCGCGCGTGACAATCTTGATTTCACTGTTCCTTTCGGTATTTCTAACAGCTTTGCTATACTCTCTTGATTCATGTCTTCATAGTAATAAAGCACCGTAACAGCTCTTAATTCTTCATGTAACGATTGAATCGCATTACACAAATCTATATCTTCATACTGATCACACGCACTCATATTGTAATCATTCTCTTCTGTCACAATTACATTTTTATACGCTCTAATAATATTGTTACACTCATTTATTAGTATTCGAATTAACCAAGTTTGAAAAAATTCTTCTTTTTTTAATTTTTTTATATTTTCATAGGCTTTTAAAATTGTTGTCTGTATCGCATCCTCTATATTTGTCTCATCACGTAACATCGCCTTTGCTATTCGATACATCTTCACTTTTTCTGTATGTATAAGCGCTATAAAGGCTTCATGATCACCTTTTTTCGCTAAAGAAACATCCGTTTCTTCTTTTATAATCATTTTATATAAAGGGATTACTTTCACAATCGCTCCTCCTGTTTCATCCTCACTTCATCACTTCCAATTTAACTTTACATATATTAGACGTATGAACCTAGAAAAAGGTTCACTTTTTTGAATATTTTTTTAATTAAAAAGATAAATATCCTTTATAAGGATGCAATAAACATACTAGTTTAAATTTACAAATAAAAAAAGCCCACTTTCTCAGTGGACTTTCTACTCTATAACGGTAAATCCCTCTTCCTAAATACTACAATCGCTACGATAAAAATACAAAGCGCTACAGCAGTTAAACTTATACTTACCGGCCATATATTATATGATCCTTCAGCAATTTCTTTCGGACGAAACAGCGTGAATAATGATAGGTTTTTCATCCATACTAACTTATCACTTAACTTCCCTACCATATCCAATACGAAAAATAAGATAGTTAAACTCGCTGAATAACTTAGTGCTTTTCTTTCGTCATTACATATACAAGAAAAGAAAAATGAATAGGCACTAACGACTAAAAATATGAGTCCTCCGACTACATTTATCTTCAAAAATAATTCTTTATTTAAGTTATTATCCTCTAAAAACCATTCAGCACCTACTATACCCGCTACATACGTAACCGCTACAATAATCAGTAGTCCTAATATAAGAATAGCCGCTTGCGTAATTGCGATTCGTACTCTAGATACAGGCGTTGCTAGCAAGTATGCCATTGCTCCTTTATCTACATGACGAGCAATTAAATGTGTCGCAACTGTTACGCAAAAAATTGTTAAAATGATAATAAACAATAGACTATAGTATTCGCCCGCTAGAAAATCCATTACGTTTTGAATCGGACTTTCCATACCAACGATTTTTTTCACACTATCAGGCATGGCACCTATTAATTCATTTAGCCCTTTTGCTGATACCATTGACGGGAATATCCAAATTAATAACCACAGATATAAAGCTGCACCAGACGCATAACTCAAAATACTTTTTTGTGTTTCTTTCAAACTAGCTAAAAATAATTGCTTATTCATGCGTTATTCCTTCTTTCTTATCGTAATAATGCATAAATAAATGTTCTAAATCCATCGCTCTCGTTTGAAGTGCCGTTACATTGTAGTTTGAAAGTGTTTGTAAAACAGTTTGATAGTTTCCTTGTACAATGATAGATGCCTCTCTGCCTTTTACCGCTTCAAATTGCAAATTACACTTTGTAAGAGACTCAATCTCTTCTTGTGATGATACTGTTACATCTATCACCTGTCTTCTCATACTTTGTAAATCGTGAATATTTTCAACCGTTACGAGTCGACCATCTTTAATAATAGCTACTCTGTCACAAGTTCTCTCAATTTCAGTGAAAATATGCGAAGACATAAGAATTGTTTTTCCTCTTTGCTTTTCCTCTAATATTAAATCTATAAACACTTGCTGCATAAGTGGATCAAGTCCAGATGTTGGCTCATCTAAAATTAACACCTCTGGATCGTGCATAAATGCAGCGACTATCCCTACTTTTTGCTTCATTCCTTTAGACATTTTGCGAATCTGTGTTTTCACATCAAATTGCAGACGCTCTATTAGTTCATCTCGTCTTTTTGTATCCTTTAATCCACGCATTCCTTGCATTAATTTTAAAAACTCTAATCCGTTCATTCCTTCAATAAAAGAAATTTCACCCGGTAGATAACCAACTTCCCTTTGAATTTTCGCTGCTTCATTCCAACAATCTAATCCAAAAATTGTCGCTTTACCAGCTGTCGGTTTTATAAATCCCATTAAATTACGAATCGTCGTTGATTTTCCAGCACCATTTGGGCCTAAATAACCAAATACTTCTCCCTTTTTTACATCAAATGTAATATGAAACAAACCTTTTCCATTCGAAAACTGTTTTGTGACATCTTGAACTGAAATCATAATTCCACCTCATTTTTTGAAATATTTAATATGTGATATTTCAAAATTATTGTACTCCTCATCTTCCATATTCGCAACAACTTTTTGAAATATTTATTAGTTCATATTTCAAAATTATTGTTTTCCATTATTTTTTCTTGTATATTTTAAGTGAGGTGATTGCATTGAACGGCTTTGAAAGAGTAAAAGAAAAGAAAAAACGTGCCATTAAAGAAGCAGCATTCGTATTATTTTCAGAACGTGGATTTAATGAAGTGAAAATAGAACATATCGCAAAAGAAGCCAACGTTTCTCAAGTTACAATTTATAATCATTTCGGAAGTAAAGATGCGTTATTTAGGGAGCTTATACAAGAATTTATCATATCTGAATTTCAATATTATAAAGATCTTGCAGAAGAAAAATTACCTTTTCATGATATGATGCAAAAAATGATTGTAAGAAAAATGAATACTGGCGGGTTATTTCAACCTGATATGTTACTGCAAATGATGCAAAGGGACGAAGAACTCCGAAAGTTTATTTATAGTTATCAAAATGAAAAAATCTTGCCCTGGTATTTAGAAATATTAGAACGAGCTCAGCGCAAAAACGAAATTAATCCACACCTTACTAAAGAAATGATGTTACTTTACATTCAAATGTTTACTAAATTAGGTGATGATTTTGGGGCACAACTTCTTGAAGGAAATCGCGAAAAACATATACAAGATATAGTCACTATGTTCTTCTATGGTCTTTCTGTTCCACAAAAATAAAAAAGACACGAATTTCGTGTCTTTTTATTTTATAGAAATGACTCTACCTTTTTCACTGCTTTCAATCGCTAATTGAATCAGTTTAATAACATCTAAACCTTCTTTTGCTGTTACAGGTAGTTTCTCACCATTTAATATACTATCTCGCACACCTTTATAATAATTGTCATAACAACCGACTTCTGTTGGAATACGATCTAAGTTTTCTTCTGTTTCTAAAGTAGCAAAATTCTCTTCATCGTCTACTCCATAACCGTTATCACCTGGCTTCATTCCATTTTTTAATTGCTCTTCCTGCGAATCCATACCGTACTTCACGATAGAACCTTTCTCTCCATGCACTATAAAATGCGGTCCAGCTTTTTTCACATAACTGCTACTACGTAAAATGACACGTTTAACTCCGTAATGAAGTACTATGTGGAAATAATCATCCACCTCTGCACCTGGTCGTTGTTTTATTACATCTGCACTTATCGCATCTGGTTTCCCGAATATTGATAACGCTTGGTCAATTAAATGCGATCCTAAATCGTATAATATACCGGAGCCTGGTAGATTTTTTTCTCTCCATCGATCACGTACATGTGGACGGAAACGATCAAAATTCGATTCATATGCGTATACATTCCCTACTCTGTTTTCTCCTAACAATTTCTTAATTGTTAAGAAATCATTATCAAAACGACGATTGTGATATACGCTTAACATTACATTATGCTGCTCTGCTAATGAAATAAGCTTTTCCCCTTCTTCAATTGAGACAACAAATGGTTTTTCTACAACAACATGCTTACCGTTTAAAATTGCTTCTTTTACATATGGAAAATGAGTTGTATTAGGTGATGTAATAACAACTAAGTCAACATCAGCTCGCTTCACCAATTCATCAATTGTACTAACAACATTAGCATTTGGTAATGTTTCTTTTACTACCTCTTCTTTTGAGGATAATACAGCACGAATATCATATTCTTCTATCGTTTGTAATAGTGGGATATGAAATGTCGTACTAGAAAAACCAAATCCTACAATCCCTACACCTATTTTTTTCATGTTACCCCTCCATTTGTCCCGCTTTAACGGGCAGTAAGATTCCTAACCCAAAATTCAGCGAAAGCTAAGGAATTAGGTGAGAAATCAACTGCTTGTTAAAGCCCGATTGGTTCAACTAATAATCAGTGTGGATAAAGAAAATCCCCATTGATTAAAGTTTCACTTTATGAGAACGATTTCATTCGGTTATTATAACAAGATTATTATTATTTACATAATAAATTGCCTAGAAAAAAGCATCTTGCTATTATTCATAGCAAGATGCCCTCTTTATTCTGGTCTTTTCTTCGTCCACGTTTCTACTACTTCACCAGTATCATTAACATCTAGCACTAGGCTACCATTACTATACCGGTCTTTATTTCGATACGCTTTCGGATCAATCTCTTCTACAATGTTTTTCTCTGTCTTCATGTAAACTAATTCATCGTCCCGAACAATTTCAATACCGACAATGCGGTACGGATTACGTTTTAATTCTTTGAAAATAACAAGACCTCGTTTCGCCCTCGTTGATTTTTCAATTTCTGATGCTTTTAGACGTTTTACAGCACCGCGCTGTGTTACGAGAATAAGTTGATCTTTGTCACCATTTAACGGTTTACCAGAAGCGACATAGTCATCTTCTTTTAAATTAATTGCTTTCACGCCAGCAGCTCTTACACCGACTGGACTTACTTCATCTTCATGGAAAATAAGTGCATATGCACCGTGTGTAGCAAGAACGATATCACTCGTTCCATCTGTCGCAAATATATCGACAACTTCATCATCTTTTTTCAAGTTTACAGCAACGAATGCCCTTGAATAACGCTGAACTTTATATTGATTTAATTCTGTTTTCTTTATCATACCATTTCTTGTTACAAATACGATAAATCGTTTTTCTTCCTCAAAGTTCGGTACAACCGTTGCCCAAATGATTGTTTCATCCCGGTCGAGTGAAACGATATTAGCAACGTGCTGACCTAAATCTTTCCAACGAATATCTGGCATTTCGTATACTGGCAGATATATATAGTTTCCTTTATTCGTAAATAAGAGGACTGTCTCTGTCGTATTCGTATCGAATCGTTCAAGTAAGATGTCACCCTCTTTCATACCGAAGTCTTTGCCGTTTGAGGCATTGTGTGAGCGCCATCCAGTACGTTTCACATATCCTTCTTTCGTTACAGTAACGATGACATCTTCTTGTGGGATCATCACTTCTACATCGATTTTAATTTCCTCGATTTGATCTTCAATAATCGCGCGTCGATCATCACTATATGTTTTCTTAACTCTCTTTAAATCTGTTTTAATTACTTGAAGTAATCTTTTTTCACTTTGTAAAATTGCCTGTAGCTCAATAATTTTCTTATTAAGCTCATCTGCTTCTTCTTGTAACGCCGTAATGTCTGTATTCGTTAAGCGATATAATTGCAAGGAAACAATTGCTTCTGCCTGTGCTTCTGTAAAGCCAAATTTTGCACTTAAATTATCTTTCGCGTTACGTTTATCTTTTGAAGCTCTAATTGTTTCAATTACTTGGTCTAAAATCGATAATGCTTTCTTTAAGCCTTCTACAATATGTTGACGATTTTCTGCTTTTCTTAATTCATATTGCGAACGTCTCGTAATAACCTCTTTTTGATGTCCAATATAAGCATCTAAAATTTTCGGTAATGTCATAAGTGTTGGACGACGATTATTGATCGCTACCATATTAAAGTTATATGGAATTTGCAAATCTGTATTTTTATATAAATAATTTAAAATACCTTCAGCGTTTGCTTCTTTCTTTAATTCAACAACAATTCGTAAACCAGTACGATCTGTCTCATCACGCACTTCAGCAATACCATCTAACTTTTTATCTAGACGTAATTCATCCATTTTCTTTACAAGATTTGCCTTATTCACTTCGTAAGGAATTTCAGTGATTACAATTTGTTGTTTCCCACCGCGCACTGTTTCAACTTCTGCTTTTCCGCGAATAATAATTTTACCTTTACCTGTTTCATACGCCTTTTTAATACCATCAATCCCCTGAATAATACCGCCTGTTGGGAAATCTGGTCCTTTCATAACTGTTAATAAATCATCAACAGTACTATTTGGCTTATCAATACGCATCATTGTAGCATCAATAACTTCTCCAAGATGATGCGGAGGAATTTCTGTTGCATAACCAGCGGAAATCCCTGTAGATCCGTTCACTAATAAATTCGGGAACGCTGCTGGTAATACAACCGGTTCTTCACTCGTATCATCAAAGTTTGACACGAATTCAACTGTTTCTTTATCAAGATCACGTAATAATTCAGATGCGATTGGTGATAAACGAGCTTCCGTATAACGCATCGCTGCCGCTGGGTCCCCATCAACACTACCGTTATTACCATGCATTTCAACTAAAACATTTCGTACTTTCCAAGTTTGGCTTAAGCGTACCATTGCTTCATATACAGAGGAATCTCCATGTGGATGATAATTACCGATAACATTACCTACTGTTTTAGCTGATTTACGAAACGCTTTATCATGTACATTACCTTCTACATACATAGAATATAAAATACGTCTTTGTACTGGCTTTAAGCCATCACGTGCATCTGGAAGTGCACGATCTTGAATAATATATTTACTATAACGTGCAAATCGATCACCTAACACGTCTTCAAGCGGGAGGTCATGAAACTTCTCTGCTTGCATGTTATTCCACCTCCGTCTCCATAATCATTTCATTTTCTAAAATATTTCCTTCTTCTTGCATACCAAACTGTACATTACGTTCAATCCATTTACGGCGCGGTTCTACTTTATCGCCCATTAATGTTGTAACGCGACGCTCTGCTCTTGCTGCATCATCAATTTTCACGCGAATTAATGTACGCGTTTCAGGATTCATTGTTGTTTCCCATAATTGATCCGCATTCATTTCACCAAGTCCTTTATAACGTTGTAACATATAGCCTTTTCCAACTTTTTTCGTTACACCGTCTAATTCCTCATCTGACCAAGCGTATTCAATTATCTCACTCTTACCTTTTCCTTTACTTACTTTGTATAAAGGAGGAAGTGCGATAAACACTTTACCAGCTTCGATAAGTGGCTTCATATATCTGTAGAAGAACGTTAATAACAATACTTGAATATGAGCCCCATCCGTATCGGCATCGGTCATAATTACAACTTTATCGTAGTTAATATCTTCAACATCAAATTCATTTCCTACACCGCCGCCAATCGCATAAATGATTGTATTAATCTCTTCATTTTTAAAGATATCAGCAAGCTTTGCTTTTTCTGTATTAATTACTTTACCACGTAACGGTAACACGGCCTGGAAACGTCGGTCTCGCCCTTGTTTCGCAGAACCACCGGCAGAGTCACCCTCTACTAGGTACAGTTCATTTTTTTGCGGGTTACGTGATTGTGCAGGTGTTAATTTCCCGCTTAACGTACCTTCTGATTTTTTCTTTTTCTTACCACTACGCGCTTCTTCTCTTGCTTTACGGGCTGCTTCACGGGCTTGTGCTGCTTTAATTGCTTTTCTCACAAGAAGTGTAGCTACATCAGGATTTTCTTCTAAAAAGTATGCTAAATGCTCAGATACAATGGCATCAATTGAAGAACGCGCTTCACTTGTACCTAGTTTTCCTTTCGTTTGCCCTTCAAACTGAAGCACTTCTTCTGGTACACGTACCGAAACGATAGCCGCTACACCTTCACGAATATCTGTGCCTTCTAAGTTTTTATCTTTTTCTTTTAATAGTGCTACTTTACGAGCATACTCGTTAAACACACGCGTCATCGCTGTTTTAAATCCAGCTTCGTGTGTTCCACCATCTTTTGTACGTACGTTATTTACAAACGATAAAATGTTTTCTGAGTAGCCATCGTTAAATTGAAATGCTAGTTCTGCTTCAATTCCATTTTGTTCACCAGTGAAATATACAACTGGATGAATGGAATCTTTTTCTTCGTTTAAATATGAAACGAAAGCTTCAATTCCCGTTTCATAATGAAATACATCCTCTAAATCATTTCGCTCATCTTTTATCGAGATTTTCATTCCTTTTAATAAGAATGCAGATTCACGTAATCTCTCACATAATGTTTCATAATTATAATTTGTTGTGCTGAAAATCGTTGTATCTGGTTTGAAATGCATCGTAGTACCAGACTCTTTCGTCTTCCCGATTTTCTCAAGCGTCGTTACAGGAACACCGCCATTTTCAAAGCGTTGTTCGTAAATATTTCCGTCACGCTTAATCGTTACGACTAACCATTCTGATAAGGCATTTACAACCGATGCCCCAACACCGTGCAAACCACCACTCGTTTTGTAACCACCTTGACCAAACTTACCACCGGCATGAAGTACAGTTAAAATAACTTCAGGTGTAGGTTTCCCAAGTTTATGCATTCCCGTAGGCATTCCTCGCCCTTTATCTATAACGCTAATACTATTATCTTTATGTATTACGACTGAAATTTCGTCGCCAAATCCCGCTAACGCTTCGTCAACGGAGTTATCTACTATTTCATATACTAAATGATGCAATCCACGGCTGTCCGTGCTCCCGATATACATACCCGGGCGTTTTCGAACGGCTTCAAGTCCTTCTAACACTTGAATCGCATCTTCATTATATTGGAACTGATGCTTCGCCAAACTCCTTGCCCCTTTCCTAATCCAAAATCAGAACATATGTTTCTATTATAGAATAACGCCTCGACTATAGTTTTGGCAAGTTATCTTATCTCTTTTATATACCATTTTCAATAGAAAAATCCTTGTTTTCTCACAAGGATTCCTCTAGGCTACTATTTCAGAAAAATAATCGTTTGTCAACGAGAAATGGATATGTATTCCAAGATTACACATTCCAAACCTTTATTATGATCCAAATGATCAAGATCCAAAATGGGATTACAAATAACAACCCCCAAAAACAGCCTTTAAAAAATCTCATGATGAACACCTCGTTCATCGGCCCTACTTATCTATAATGAGGGCTGAATCAATCTTTCTACCTTTAAATCTATACTATTTTGTCATCGCATGTTCTACTTTAATACAACGATCCATTATTACAGTATAGTCTTTTTCTTTTAAAAATTTATATGTATCCTCATCTTGTACTCCTAATTGTGCCCAAAAAACATCTGCATCAATCTCTACGAATTCTTTTGCAACATCCATTAAAAACTCTGAGCGACGAAATACATTTACTATGTCAACGTGTTCCTTAATATCCTTTAGTGAAGAAACTGCCTTTTCTCCAAGCACCTCATCTACTGTTGGATTAACTGGAATAATGCGGTATCCAGCATCTTGCATTGCTTTTGAAACCATATACGATGTACGTTCTGGCTTATCTGATAATCCAACAACCGCAATTGTTTTGCTTTTCTTTAACACTTCACCAATTTCCGTACGAGTTGGGTTTTCAATTGTCATAATTAATCCCTCCTATTCCTTTAGTATAGCCGATAAAGAAAGTCTCTTTCAATATGAAAGAGACTTTCTTTTATTTCAATTATTGATTCTTTGTAGCTGAATTATCTGCTAAAGTAGCCGATTTCGTCATTTTTTGACCGTTACGGTAGAATGTAACTTCTACTTTCTCGCCTACTTTTTTCTTTTCATATAAATATTTACGGAATTGAAGCGCATTCTCTACTTTTTGATTATCTAATGCTACTACGATATCATATTGCTCTAAACCAGCTTTTTCAGCCGGTGATATTGGGTAAATTTTACCTAATACAACACCATTAGTTACTTCTTTCGGTACTTTCAATTGATTGACTGCATAAGCTTGCACATCTTCTAATGAAACGACACCTACTCCAAGCGCTGGACGTTTCACTACTCCGTCTTTTTCAAGTGATTCAATAACTGGCTTTGCGATATTAATTGGAATAGCAAATCCAATTCCTTCAACTTCTTGTTGTGCAATTTTACTTGAGTTAATCCCAATTATTTCACCATTTTGGTTAAATAATGCACCACCACTGTTACCAGGGTTAATCGCTGCATCTGTTTGAATAACTTGTGCTTGCCAATCTGGTCGTTTATCGCCATCAATATCAACTGGAATTTCACGTTCTTTACTACTGATTATACCTTCCGTTACACTTCCATCAAAACCTAGTGGGTTACCGATTGCAATTGCTTTTTCACCCGCGCGGATTTTACTTGAGTCACCTAAAGTTGCAACTTTATTCACATTAGCCCCGTCAATTTCAACAACAGCTAAGTCTAACCAAGGATCTTTCCCTACTAACTTTGCATCTACCTTTTTACCATCACTTAGTTTTACAGCAAGTTTATTTGCACCATCTACTACGTGGTTGTTTGTTACGATATATGCTTTATTCCCTGCTTTTTTATAAATAACACCTGATCCTGAACCAGCTTGTTGTTCTTGACCTGTCGGTTGCATTGCAAATGGATCAACACTTTGTTGCATATTAATAACACCTACAACAACATCTTTCGCCCCTTCAATCATACCAGGTAAATCAGTTTCATTTTTCGCTTTATTTACAACAGGAACTACAGTACCTTCTACTTTTGAATCCGAACTAAGTGATGATACTGGCGCTCCATTATTTTGAGCCCATGGCATATATGGTGCTGCAAAACTAATCGAAACCGCTCCGACTACAGCCCCCACTAAACCTGTGAAGAAATAGCCTTTTTTACTACCTGATTTTCTCACTTCTCTCGTTTCACTATGCTCTTCATTTAAATTTGGTCCGTCGTAATATCCCATGTTTTATTTCCCCTCTCTGGTGAATTCGTATTTTCAGTATAGTCACGTTTTGTGTCCTTCTTGTGAACTCATCGTGAAATCTAATTAAAAAAATACTCCTATCTAACATTGTAGACAAAAAAAGTATTTTTTGTACATTCTACCTTCAAAAGAGAGTATAAAATCGCCATTTCCCTAGGCTAAATTACACAAATCGTTCTAGATTATTCTTCAAATTTATAACCAACTCGAATAACAGTACCGATATGCTTTGCTTTATCTCCTAGCTTATTTCGAAGTTTTTTAATATGGGTATCAACCGTTCTGTCATCACCGTAATAGTCATATCCCCATAACTGATCTAATAAATGTTGACGTGATAACACGATTCCTTTGTTCTCCATTAAATACACAAGAAGTTCAAATTCTTTATGTGTCAATATAATTTCTTCTCCATCTACTAAAACAGTTCTAGATAGACGATTTACTTCTATTCCAGCTAAAGACATAGCATTTTCTTCCGCTACTCCTACCGCACCATCCGCACGTTTCAATAACGTCTTTGCGCGAGCTACTAATACTTTCGGGCTAAATGGTTTCGTTACATACTCGTCTGCACCTAATTCGAAACCTAGCAATGTATCATCCTCATCCGAACGTGCTGTCAACATAATAATTGGTACTGCTGATTCTTTTCTAATTCTTCTACAAACAGACCATCCATCTATTTCCGGTAACATAATATCTAACATAATTAAATCAATTTCATGCTCTGCAAATAACTCTAACGCTTTTTTTCCATCTTCTGCTTCGATTACTTCAAAGCCTTCATTACGAAAATAATCACTAACAATTTCACGTAATCTTCTTTCATCTTCAACAAGCAATACTGTTTTATTCATATAATCTATCCCGCCTTTTTACTCTTTCAATCGAATAATACGTTGATTGGAGCTTCCGCGAAATGGAAGTGCTAAATCTTTTTTCTCAATTTCAAACCTTCCATCGACTAAAACATCCCCATAATGTAACAACTCTATCATATCATTATTTTGAGAACTCTGTATCTCTTCTAACGTATAACCTGTATACATCCATAGGTTTTTTTTCAAATCTTTTACGATTTTTGCTACCTTTTTCACTTCAGCAGCTTGAAAAAATGGATCTCCACCTGAAAATGTTACATCAGTTAATGGATTACTTGCAATCTCTTTCACAATTTCTTCTACTGTCATTTCCGTTCCATTGCAAATATTCCACGATTTCGGATTATGGCAACCAACGCAACGATGCGGACAGCCCGCAAAAAACACGACTGTCCGCAATCCTTCTCCATCTACTACACTATCATGAATAATATTCATCACTTTCATTTATGTTTCACCCGATCTATCTCTTCACTACGTTTCGCACTATTCCACTTCGACATATCTCCTACAAGATAGCCTGTTATACGGCGAATTCTTTCTATATTAGCCTCATCTTTATTCCCGCAACTTGGACATTCATTCCCAATAACCCCGTGATAACTACAGCACTTACAACGGTCAACAGGATGATTAATTGAACCGTATCCAACGCCATGTTCTGCCATGGCTTGTACAATTTGTTTTAATGCCTTTTTGTTATGCATTGCTGCTCCATCTAGTTCAATATAAGTAATGTGTCCTCCATTACAGAGAGCATGGAACGGGCCTTCTAAACGGATTTTATTTATCGCTTGAATGTTATAATAAACTGGAATATGGAATGAATTCGTATAGTAATTATGGTTCGTTATACCGTTAATTTCACCAAATTCTTCTCTATCTTTTTTCACAAACTTCCCTGATAATCCTTCTGCTGGAGTTGCAATTACTGAGAAATTCAGTTGATGTTCTTCTGTCGCTTTATCCATTCTATCTCTCATAAAGGAAATAATTTCATACCCAAGTTTCCATGATTCTCCATCTTCCCCATGATGCTTTCCTGTTAAAGCTACTAAACATTCGGCAAGACCGATAAAACCAATACTTAACGTCCCTTGTTTTAAAATCGAGGCTACGGAGTCTTCAGGCTGCAACGTTTCTCCACCACGCCATACACCTTGTGAATATAAAAACTGAAAATCTCTTGCTCGCTTCGTACATTGATACGCATATCTTTCTAATAGCTGCTTAATTCCTAAATCTAAATAATAGTTTAGCGCTTCAAAAAACGCTTCTTTTGAACCACTAATTAACGCTAATTTCACTAAATTAATAGACGTAAATGATAAATTCCCTCTACCAATCGCTGTTTCTTCTCCATGTATATTAGACATAACACGGGTACGACATCCCATGTAACATACTTCACTTTCTGGTCTTCCATCATAATGTACTGCATTAAACGGAGCATCTAAAAATGAAAAGTTAGGGAACAATCGTTCAGCCGTTGTCTCTAATGCTAATTCAAATAAATCGTAGTTCGGATCACTTTCTTCAAAATTCACACCTTTTTTCATCTTGAAAATTTGAATCGGAAAAATCGGTGTCTCTCCTTTACCAAGTCCAGCTTGTGTCGCTTTTAAAAGTTGTTTAATTAACATTCTTCCTTCTTTTGATGTATCTGTTCCGTAATTAATAGAAATAAACGGGACTTGTCCTCCGCCCCTACTATGCATACTATTTGAATTATGAACGAAAGCCTCACACGCTTGATACGTATCATTTTCCGTTTCTTTCCATGCGAATTCTTCTATTTGTTCTTTCGTAAGCGGATATGATTGTAATCGTTTTTTATGTCTCTCAATTGTTTTTCGTACATAAGGTGCTAAATCAATATCAAAGAGTGCAAACGATTGACCACCATGCTGCATATTTTGATTCGCTTGAAAAATAATAGACGAAAGAGCCAATGCACTTTTAATGTCTTGCGGTTGTCTCATATGTCCATGTCCAGTATGAAAACCGTTAGCAAGCATTTGCGCTAACGGAATTTGTGAACAAGTCGTCGTTCCTGTCGCATAAAAATCTAAATCATGTGGATATAATATATTTTCATTTATCGCTTTTTTCACTTGATCTGACAATAAATTCTCAACAGCATAATATTTTGCACTCTCAGATGCGAACGTTCCCATTACGCCCATTGGAGAGCGGCCGTCTACATTTGCATTTTCTTGCATTAAATCTTGTTCATTGCCGTGGACTATTGTCTCGAACACTTTCATTAATTCTTCTTCTCCACGTGTATTATTTTGTAACATTTATAACCCTCCACCAATATGTTGTTATCTTTTGATTAAAATGTTACTACATATAGTCTTACTGTTTCTGTGAGAAATGTAACATTACTGTGAAATTTTTTTCACGAAATAATGAATTTTTCATTTACAAAAAAGAAATGTGCTCTTTACAAATGTATGGTACAATATACGGGAAAAACTCTTTTTACCCTTTATCAACACATTTGAATAAAGGAGACTGAACTTATGGTTACTACATATCTTTTATTTATCGTTGCCTACTTACTTGGCTCGATTCCATTTGCACTAGTTGTTGGAAAAATCGGCTACGGAATCGATATTCGTGAGCATGGGAGCGGTAATCTAGGCGGAACAAACACATTCCGCACATTAGGGAAAAAAGCAGGTTTTACCGTTACAATTGCTGACATTTTAAAAGGGACATTAGCAACAAGTCTACCAATGATTTTCGGATTAGATATTCATCCACTATGGTTCGGGTTAGCGGCTGTTCTTGGACATGTCTATCCAATCTTCGCGAAATTCCGCGGTGGTAAAGCAGTTGCAACTTCTGCTGGGGTGCTATTATGCTATTCACCAGTTGTTTTTGCAATATTGGCTGTTGTATTTTTCACCCTTTTATTTACAACAAGATACGTATCACTTTCTTCTATGGTAACAGCAGTTGTTGCTGTTATTGCATCCATTGTTAGCGGGGATAAAATCTTCATTATTGCGATGTGTTTATTAGCAGGTATGGTTATTTATAAACACCGTGCAAATATCGGACGAATTATAAATAAAACTGAACCAAAAGCAAACTTTTCAAAAAAGCAAAAATAAGATCGTAACCCACATAACGCAAAAAGAAAACGTGAAGCATATTAATAGCGTCTTTTTGCGTTATTTTTTATACTAAAGAAAAAGCAACATAATTTGGAGGAACTATACATGAATCTTTCCGTAACAAAAGAAGCAGCACAATGGTATAAAAATGAATTAAACTTACAATCAAATGAAACACTACGCTTTTTCGTACAATACGGTGGTTGCAGTACTGTGCAAAAAGGACTTTCTTTAGGGATTCGTAAAGATGATCCTGCACATCCTGCTGTTCAAATTCAAGAAGAAGGTATTAACTTCTTTATTGAAGGCGATGATGAATGGTTCTTCGATGGACATAATTTATCTGTTACACTTAACGAAGGTGACGACTTCCCACAATTTAATTATGAAAAATAAAAAAACGTGGCTTCTGCCACGCTTTTTTATTTTTTCTTAATTTCCTCATATTTCGCATACCACTCAGGATATAACTTTTTAAATGATACAGGGCGGAACCCTTCTTTTTTCGCACAAATATTCGTCGTACTTGCAGTAATACAAAGTTCACCATCACCATTATATATTTCATATCCATATACAACGCGAAGTGGGCTGACAGTATCTACCCATGTTTTTACGATTGCTTTTTCTCCGTAACGCATCGCTTTACGGTATGAAATTTGTAAATCTAACACAGGAGAAATAATTCCTTCTTTCTCCATTTCAACATATGAAAAACCTAAATCTTGTATAAGTTTCGTGCGACCTAACTCAAGCCACACTAAGTAGTTTGAATGGTAAACAACACCCATTTGATCTGTTTCCGCATAACGGATTTCAACTTCATGTTCTGCTACAAACATATGTATATTCGCCTTCTTTCACTTCTGCTACCTTGCATACATTTAATCATAATACAGTGACATCAAAAATAAAATAAAAATAGTGAATCTTTTCCCGAAAGGAGCAAGCATATGATTCAAATTGTAACGGTTCGTAGCGGTGATAGCGTATATAGCTTGGCATCAAAATATGGATCAACACCTGACGAAATAGTAAAAGACAATGGACTAAATCCCGCTGAAACGCTCGTTGTTGGTCAGGCACTTATCGTTAATACGAAAGGAAATAATTATTATGTACAGCCTGGTGACAGCCTCTATCGGATTTCTCAAACATATAATGTCCCCCTCGCTAGTTTAGCTAAAGTTAATAATTTATCTTTAAAATCTATTCTCCATGTCGGACAACAATTATATGTACCAAAAGGCACAAAACGAGCTGTAGAATCCATCGCTTATTTACAACCTTCCACTATACCGATTAAAGAGAGTTTAGTTAATGCTACACGTGCCATCAATCCATTTTTAACATATTTAGCTTATTTTAGTTTTGAGGCAAAAAGAGATGGCACATTAAAAGAACCTACTGAAACAGCTAAAATTGCTAATATTGCAACGCAAGGGCAAACAATCCCTATGCTCGTTATTACAAATATTGAAAATGGTAATTTCAGTGCCGATCTAACATCGGTTATTTTACGCGACGCAACGATTCAAAACAAATTTATTACTAACATTTTGCAAACAGCTGAAAAATATGGCATGCGAGACATTCATTTCGATTTCGAGAGTATAGCACCCGAAGACCGCGAGGCGTATAATCGCTTTTTACGAAATGTAAAAACACGCTTACCTAGCGGGTACACATTAAGCACAACTCTCGTACCGAAGACAAGTTCAAATCAAAAGGGAAAGTTTTTCGAAGCCCATGATTATAAAGCGCAAGGGCAAATTGTTGATTTCGTCGTCATTATGACATATGACTGGGGGTGGCAGGGCGGGCCACCAATGGCAATCTCTCCTATCGGTCCTGTAAAAGAAGTACTTCAATACGCAAAATCTCAAATGCCTCCCCAAAAAATTATGATGGGGCAAAACTTATACGGATTCGATTGGAAACTTCCGTTCAAACAAGGGAATCCACCAGCAAAAGCAGTTAGCTCTGTCGCAGCTGTTGCACTTGCTCGTAAATATAATGTTCCTATCCGCTATGATTTCACAGCTCAAGCTCCACATTTTAATTACTTTGACGAAAATGGCGTACAACATGAAGTTTGGTTTGAAGATGCGAGGTCTATTCAAAGTAAATTCAATTTAATGAAAGAGCAGGGCATTGGCGGTATTAGTTATTGGAAGATTGGCTTGCCATTTCCACAAAATTGGCGTTTACTTGTTGAAAACTTTACGATTACGAAAAAGGGCTGACAAAAGTCAGCCCTTTTTGTACATTTTGTTAAGATTCATCTTTGATTTCACTTTTTAATGAGTCAATACTTTCTAAACGTCTTTGATTTTTTGCTTCAATAGCAGCACGATCTTTTTCATTAGAAAGTTCCGCTGTTTCTTTTGCTTCATTAAAGTTATCAACTGTATTTTGCACCATTTCTTGTAACTTTTCAGCGTTGTCACTTCGATTATCTGGATTTGGCATGTACTTCCCTCCTAATATTGTATATACACACCATCTTAAATTACCTATCTTTCCTCAAATTTATACATAAAAAAGGAGAATGTAATATTCTCCTTTTCTTTAACCATTATCAACAATCGGTTGTTTACCTGTTTGATCTTGCATTTGCTTTCCTTTATTTCCACCAGCTTTTTTTGATTGTGTTCCAATATGATTCGGTGCAAAGTCTTTTGAATTTTTTTTCGGATTACCCATTACTATCGCCTCCTTAACACTAGTATCGTACTAGTGTTAAGAATTATTCAGCTTGCTTAAAAAGTTTCATTTCATAACGTTTTTCAATGCGCTCTTCAATGCGATCAATTGCCTCACGATCGCTTAATAATTGTTGTTTATTTTCATTTACAAGTTCTTCAAACGATTTACGGCGACTTCTTCTCATGTTGTTCACCCTCTCTCCTTCGCTTTCTTATTACATAGTATGAGCAAACAAAAAACTCTTTAATCAGATTTGCAAGAAAATTTTATGTTTTAGTACTCCTAAAAAACTCCGTGTACAATATATTGCACACGGAGTTTTTTATACCATAATATTTAAATACTCTTTCAACTTTTCATCTGCATTCATTTCATTTTCTTTATAATCATGAAGCGCCTGTAATACAAAATCATACTGCTCTAAAATATAACTTTCTAATTTCATAACATCCTCTAAGCTATTAAGCATAATTCTCGTATTACCAACTTCACTTTTTAACGCCGGTTCACATTTTAAACTTGTACATATTTCTTTCACATCTTCTTCTAATATCTCTGTTAATACATATTTCTTTCGCCCTTTTACCTTTAATCTCATAACTGGATAAAAAGCTTTTATATCTAAATAACTTCCTACGTTCATACAACGTAGCCATTCTACATTACGTTTATTACATGCAAGTATTTCTTTCACCGCTTCATATACCGCAGTTTCATCAAGCATAGCCTTATTTACTTTTCGTTTCCCTTCTTCTTCAATAGCTGCACACTTTTGATAAACAGCAGCACACGTAATGCAATCGTCAAATGCATTATGAGAGCTTAAACGAATTCCAAGCATTCGTTTTAACGTTTCAAGTTTATGATTAGGCGCATGCTTCATGTATTTCTTTGCTAAAAATACAGTATCAATTACTTTATTTTTAGGTTCAAGCAACCCAAGCATATTTACATTACTTTTCAAAAAGCGCATATCAAAAGAAGCATTATGGGCCACAATAACATTTGTATGTAAAAATGCTAAAAATAAAGGTAACACTTCTTCAATCGTCGGTGCATCTGAAACGCGATAATTAGTAATACCTGTTAAACTCGTTATTCGGTCCGGAATTGGCCGCTCTGGATTCACGTATGAAACAAATTGATCTACTAATTCATGATTACGATATTTCACTGCTGCAACTTGAATAATTTTATCATTATAAGGGTTAAATCCTGTTGTTTCAAAATCAATTACAACATAATCTAACGGTAAGGATACATTCCCCACTCCATACACTCCTTTATCTCTAAACGGTTATATTTCTTACATCATATCATGAAGTGATTACTACTTGAAAAAGAAAAGGCAGAAATGGGAACTATCCATCTCTACCTTTTCACCATTATTTTAATTTAGCAACTCTTTTCTCCATCTCTTTTTGTGTCATCGGCCCAATAAACTTATCTTGAATGACACCTTTTGTATCTATAAAATACGAAGTTGGAATCGTAATTACTTTATAAGCTGTTGTCACATCAATGTTCTTGTCCAATAAAATAGGAAAAGTAATTCCTTTTTCTTTAGCAAAATTGCTTACCTTCTCTTCCCCCCCACCTTTTTCTGAAGGCGTATAATTGACCGCTAAAATTTCTACGTTCTCTTTATGTTCTTTATAGAAAGCTTCCATATCCGGCATTTCTTGCTGACATGGTCCACACCACGTTGCCCAAAAGTTTACAATCACTTTCTTTCCTTTTAAATCTGATAACTTTATATTCGTTCCATCTAAATTCGTTAATGTAAAGTCTGGTGCACTCTTCCCTATTTCAATACCATTACTTGCAATCATCTCTTTCATAGCAGCTTCACTTTTTTCTTGCTTCACTTTTACCGCCTGCTCTTTATAACCAAACTGTTCATAAGCTGCATATCCCGCTAAACAAAGTAACACTACAATAATCGTAAGCTTCCGCCACATTTTATATCACCCTAACGTATTATCTTCTTTTAACACATTCATCAAAATACTATATACCTTATTTTAGCTTATACGGACAAGCTTGGAAATATTCACATTCTAAATAATCAGAATTTTTATAACTAAGATGAAATATTTACCTTTTAATCATATAATTAGAAATACATAGAACATTTTACAATGAAAGGAGCTCTCATGAATTTATTTAAAAAAATACTTCTATATATTCTTAGTTTTATATTTTCCCCAATCGGAATTATCACATGGATTATCTCACTATTTAGTAAAGATCCTGAAAAAAAACAAGTTGGACATATTTGTCTCTATATCGCATTAATCTCATTTATCCTTTTGGCAGGCCTCGGCATTATTACTTTTTTCACGATGACTACCATTACTACTATAGAATAGCTATAGAAAGGATGATTGTTTTGGGAGAACACCCTATCACCAAAGAGCTACGCTATATACGAATATGCTTAGTTATTTTAGTAATCGTTCTTTTATTTTTCAACAGTGAAAAAGTCGTTGAAATTTCTACAAATCATGATTCCATAGAAAATGTTCCCACCAGTAATATGACACAAATCGCGGAAAATACATTCGCTATTCAAGAATATAATCCATTACTAAGTAGCGAACATACAATTAAGATTTTCAAATATAATCCAGATACAAATCAACTTACTCTCGTCAAAGAAGTTAATTCTAGTGATTCGAATTCTTATACTTATCAACTTAATGAGACCGAATAAAGTGAAACTTTAATCAGCCCTCACCAATCGGGCTGCCCGGCAAATAGCGGAATAAAGATAAGAGCATTACATATCTCTTATCTTTTTGTTTGCAACTCTTTGTACAATGAGTTGCAATTTAATAATTCTCTAGGATTCCCACATTCCACAATAGTCCCATTCTTTATGACAACAACACAATCTGCTATCATCACTCTCTCTACATCATGTGTTGCCACAATTCTCGTTACATCTCTTCCTATCCCTTCAATCATATTCCAAACCAGTTCTTGATTGCCCGGATCTAACCCAGCCGTCGGTTCATCTAAAATAATAAGAGTTGGATTTGATACAATCGCGCGCAATAATGCAAGACGTTTTCTTTCGCCTCCCGAAAACTCTTCACCGCTTTTATGTAGCACAGTTTGACTCCCTTCAGGTAACCCTCTAATAATCGGCGTTGCATTTATAAGTTCACTATTTTTTTCTAACTGATTTTCTAAACCCTCTTCCCCGAAATACATATTCTCTGTTACCGTCGTTCGGAAAAAACGTGGTTCTTGCCACACTGTAGTCATACGAGCTTCATTACCATAATAAGCAATGCTACCGTTAGATGGTTTATACAAGCCCGTTATTAACTTTAAAAGCGTTGTTTTTCCTGCACCGCTTTCTCCCACAATCATAACGAGTTCACCAGGACGAATTTGCAAATCAATATTATGAATTCTGCATTTCTCTTCGTCATTCTCCTGAAATGAAACATTTGTTATCCTGATCCCCATCGCTCTTTCTACATTGCTATCTGCTGCTCGTTTATTTAAAAAGCAAAAAGCTCTATTTGCCGAAGCGACTGCAACTTGTGTCATTATTAATAAATCGCCCACATAACGGACAGGGAAAAAGAGCATCTCAATTGTCGCTAACACTGCAATGAGTGAACCAACTTCTATTTCTCCCCTCATTATTTTTTGTGCACCTATAATGAGAACAACAATATATGCTCCTGTTTCAATCACCGTTCCAACTACTCCAATGCAATGTTGCATCATCGTCTTCTTTACTTCTGATTTATACGATTGTGCCGTTACTTCTTTAAATAAGCGAATTGCCCATTTTTCTTTTTGTAAACTCCGCAAATCTTGTATCCCCTTTACAAACTGTGACACCATCTCTACAACACTTGAGTGATTTTTTTGAGAAACGCTTGCAATATCTCTTACCTTTTCTCCCATCAGTATTGGAACAATTGTACTTAAAAATAAAAACGGAGTTACCCACAATATAAACTGTATATCTATATGTTGTAGTGCTATGAAAGCTCCAATAAATTGGGCAATAGCGTGTATATATTCTATTAATATAGAGCCATATAATCTGACCCAGTTCGGAATATCAGACACGACCAAAGTTTCTAACTCTCCTTGCTTAATCTTCTCACTCTCTTCAAACGGTAATGAGAAATAGTGACGCAATAATTCTATACGTTTCGTTTGTAATATACGTTGACTCGCTTTTGAACTTATATAATCAAATAAAAGATTGTTCGCCCACATTAAAAAGTGACTACCCGCAAACAAAGCTATATATACATACGCACCTTTTAGCTCCCTTTGAATAAGATTGTCTACAATTAATCCCATGAAAATTGGGCGAGATAAATTTAAAATGGCAGCAATTATCCCACTACATACAGCTGCTATTACTAATATTTTTTCTTTCTGTAACGGTAACAGAATTCTTTTATATTCTTTCATGACGTTTCCTCCATTTTTCGTAGTAAAAAAGAAAGGGATGAAACCATATGGTTTCATCCCTTTCCATAAAATAAGGAAGCTAACTATTGTTAGCTTCCTTATCATTCATTTCAATTATTTAGTTCGACACTTTAGACACTTCAATTTTCTCACGAAGAACCATTTGCAGAATACCACCGTGACGGTAGTAGTCAATTTCTACTTCACTATCGAAACGAGCTACTACTTCAAATTGTTTTTCATTGCCATCTGCATCAGTTGCAACTACTTTCACAAGATCGCGTGGTCTAACTGTTTTGTCGATTTGAATTTCAAATGACTCGTTACCAACAAGACCTAACGTTTCAGCACTTTCGCCATCTTTAAATTGAAGTGGTAGTACACCCATTAACACTAAGTTACTGCGGTGAATACGCTCAAAGCTTTCTGCAATTACTGCTTTAATACCTAGTAAGTTTGTTCCTTTCGCAGCCCAGTCACGAGAACTTCCCATACCGTAATCTTTACCAGCAACAACTAGAAGGCCTGTGCCATCTTCTTTATATTTCATAGCAGCATCATAGATAGACGTTACTTCACCTGTTGGCCAATATGTTGTATATCCGCCTTCTGTTCCTGGTGCGATTTGGTTTTTAATACGGATGTTCGCGAATGTACCACGCATCATAACTTCATGGTTACCACGACGAGAACCGTAAGAGTTGAAGTCAACTGGTTGTACGCCGTTTTCTAATAAGTAGCGTCCAGCTGGTGTGTGCTTACCAATTGAACCTGCTGGTGAAATGTGGTCTGTCGTTACAGAGTCACCAAATTTACCAACTACGCGTAAGCCTGATAACGTTTCAACTTCACCTGGCTCTTTAGATAATCCTTCAAAGAATGGTGGGTTTTGAATGTATGTTGAATCATTATCCCAAGTATATAACGCTTCATTTGAAGTTTGGATTTTATTCCAACGCTCATTGCTGTTAAATACTTGTGCATATTCTTTCTTGAACAGTTCAGATGTAACAACACTTTGAACTACATCTTCAATTTCTTTAGCTGATGGCCAAATATCGTTGAAGTAAACAGCATTGCCATTTGCATCTTTACCAATTTCATCATTTTTCAGGTCAATATCAACAGTACCTGCAAGTGCATATGCCACAACAAGTGGTGGTGATGCTAAGTAGTTCGCTTTTACAAGCGGGTGAATACGACCTTCAAAGTTACGGTTACCAGATAAAACAGATGTTACTAGTAAATCGTTTGCTGCGATTGCTTCTTCTAATTCTGGCGCTAATGGGCCAGAGTTACCGATACAAGTCGTACAGCCGTAACCAACTGTTTGGAAACCTAATTGATCTAAATATGTTGTTAAACCTGATTTATCTAAGTACTCAGTAACAACTTTAGATCCTGGTGCTAATGATGTTTTTACGTACTCAGGTACTTTAAGTCCTTTTTCAATTGCTTTCTTCGCAACTAAACCTGCTCCAATTAATACGTATGGGTTTGATGTATTTGTACAGCTTGTAATTGCTGCGATTGCAATTGCACCTGTTTTCATCGTTACTTCTTTATCTTCTAATGTAACCTTCACTTCTTTATCGAACTCTTGCTCATTAAATCCAAGTCCTTGTGTTCCAACTGGTGCTACAACAGCTTCGTGGAACGCATCTTTCATATCTGAAAGTGGAATTAAATCTTGTGGGCGTTTCGGTCCAGAAAGGTTAGATTCGATTGTATTTAAATCAATTTCTACAAGATCAGTATAGATTGGATCTTTACTGTCTGCTGTATAGAATAAACCGTTCGCTTTACAGTATTCTTCAACAACGCGAATTTGTTCTTCATCTCTACCTGTTAAACGTAAGTATTCTAATGAAATATCATCGATTGGGAAGAATCCACAAGTTGCGCCGTATTCTGGTGCCATGTTTGAAATTGTTGCACGGTCAGCTAAAGGCATGCTCTTTAGTCCATTACCGAAGAACTCAACGAATTTACCAACTACACCTTTTTGACGTAATACTTGCGTTACTTTTAAGGCAACGTCAGTTGCTGTAGTACCACTTGGAAGTGTACCTGTTAATTTCACACCGATTACTTCAGGTACTGGGAAGTATGAAGGCTGTCCAAGCATTCCTGCTTCTGCTTCAATACCACCAACACCCCATCCAAGAACGCCGATACCGTTAATCATTGTTGTATGTGAGTCTGTTCCAACTAATGAATCTGGGTATGCAACTAAGTCACCTTCAGCATTTTTCACAGCATGAACAACTGGTGCTAAATATTCAAGGTTTACTTGGTGTACAATACCTGTAGCTGGTGGAACTGCACGATAGTTATCAAATGATTTTTGTGCCCAGCTTAAAAATTTATAACGTTCTTCATTACGTTTAAACTCTAAGTCCATGTTGAATGCAAGCGCGTCTGCCGTACCCGCTCTATCAACCTGTACAGAGTGATCAATTACAAGATCTACAGTAATTTCTGGATTGATTTTATCAGGATCTCCACCCATGTCTGCCATTGCTTTACGAAGCGAAGCCAAATCAACAACAGCTGGTACACCAGTGAAATCTTGTAAAATTACACGAGATGGTTTAAATGGAACATCGATATCTTGCACATCTTTCGTTCCCCATTTCGCTAAATTTGTAACATGCTCTTCTGTAATTACACGTCCGTCTACTTGACGAAGTACCGATTCAAGTAAAACTTTCACGGAATATGGTAATTGAGATACGTTGCCAACCCCTGCATTTTCAAGCGCTTTCAAATCATAATAATGATACGTTTTTCCATCTACTTCAAAAGTTGCACGTGATTGAAATGGATTATGTTTGACCATTATGTTTCCCCCCTGTTAAACGTGACTAAGTTGTCTGAATATAAAATGTAGACAAACTTTTCAATACCTTACGATAATATCTTATTACAACTTTCTAAATAAGTAAATAATAAGAAACTTATAGATTATCATAAGTTTTCTTTATGTTTCTAAATTTGAATAGTGTTTATGCTCTTTATGAATACTATTACCATAAAGTAAAGTGCTCTATTAGCGCTTTACTTATAGTTCATACACACTATGAACTGCTCATCATTCAACATACAAAAAATGTTATAGAGGTGAAATAAAATGGGTAAAAGAAAAGCAAATCATACTATTTCAGGAATGAATGCAGCATCCGCACAAGGACAAGGTGCTGGTTATAACGAAGAGTTTGCAAATGAAAACTTAACTGCTGCAGAACGACAAAATAATAAGAAACGCAAAAAGAACCAGTAACGAAAAATCCCAAAAGGACCATTCACCTTTTGGGATTTTTTCTAATGTTTATAGCGTAACAATTCCGAAACCGTTACAAATCGATAGCCCTGCTTTTTCAGTTCAGGTAAAATTTTTGCTAGCGCTGCTACTGTTTGACTACGATCATTTCCTCCATCATGTAACAATACGATATCGCCACTTTTAGCATTTTTCACTACATGATTTACGATAGATTCAACCCCTGGATTTGCCCAATCACGCGGGTCTTGATGCCACGACCATAGAACGGTTTGATAACCAGCTTCTTTCGCTGTTTTAAATACAGCATCGTTAATATATCCGCCAGGAGGACGGAATAGCAAAGGTTCTTTCACCCATTTTTCGAAAAATTTCTTTCCATCTAAAATATCATTTTCTAATTTTTCATCTGATGAATTACTCGCATACAAATGATTCATCGTATGATTTCCAATTTCATGTCCCTCTTTTAACACCTGTTTCACTAAATATGAATTGCGCTGCACTCGAAATCCAATCATAAAAAATGTTGCTTCTGCTTTATATTGACGTAATAAATGTAAAACTTGCGGTGTATAAGTTGGATCTGGGCCATCATCAAATGTAATGGCAATAATCTTTTCATTATTAGGTACTTCCCACGTTACATAGCCAGTTGGTTCTAGCTCTTTTCTGAGCAACATTTTCGCTTCCACTTTTTCAACTTGAAATATATGTACTGCGCATAATAAAGAAAAAACGAATAGAAAAATTTTCTGTTTTCGCATAATGTTCATTAAAAGTAAGAGGTTGTCAAATACACAACAACCTCATTTACTTTTCTAATTGATCTACATGTTGCATAATATTTTGGAGATTATTTTCGTATTGCTCAAGTTGTGGGCGTTGTGTTTCCGAAGCTACTTCTAACGCATTTTGAATCTGTTCATACGCCTCCTGAACCTCTTGGCGTAACTCTTTTAAATCATGACCGTAGTTTGGATCATTTTTCACAATGTTGTTATATGCATGTTCTGCTTGTGTAACTCCTTGCTGCGCTGCTTGAAAAGCTTGCTGTTTATCTTTATGATATGGCATTATATAATCCCCTTTCCATAATAGTTAGTCCCAATTATCTTTACCTTTTTTTCTAAAAACATTCTCGTATAAATTTGCAAACTTCTCTCATTCTAAAGAGAAAGAGGAGGTGTCACATACAATGAGCAAAAACAATCGTGAAGCAAAAGAAAAAAAGGGACAACCTGAACCATTAAGCGGATCTCATAAAGTAAAAAATCGTAACCATTCACGCCAAAAACATCATGCACATCATGATATGTAAAACAAAAGGTTCACAATAGCTGCCTTTACCACATACAATGTTTATATTTTTCCATTTATTCTTCACCCCTACTTCATTCATGCATAACATAGTATGAATTGAGATTTTACGGAGGGTGTCTTACATGGGCAAGAAAAAGAAGGATTGTCTTTTTCATGTTGATGGTTTCGAAGAATGGATGGATCAGTTTTGTTCTGACTCTTGTAGTAACTTTAGTTTCCCAAATCAAATTCATATTGACCTTTGCGAAACTGAACAAGAATACATTTTGGAAACTGATGTACCAAATGCCAATGAACAAAATGTAGTCATTAAAAAGATGGAGACAGGCCTAAACATTTGCATACTTCATAAAAACATTTCTTTGCAGCGAACTATTCCTTTACCCGCTAATGTTATTTATAAGAAGATGCTAGCCTGCTTAGAGAATGGTTTTTTGGCCATTCATATTTCCAAAAATGAAGTTGCTGATAAACATGAAAAGAAAGTTCTTTTTTCAAATTAAGAATTAATATAATACAAACATAAGCCCCAGTTGGTTACTGGGGCTTATATTATTTCGCATGCATCTCTATATTAGAATTTCTATCATATCTTTTTTTCGATAAACCTTTTGTAACTAAAAGCACAGGAAATGCCACAGTTGAAAATATAGCTAGTGCTGAAAATACTGCAAACCCATTTTGGTACCCGTAGTAATCGAGAAGTACTCCTCCAAACCACGGACCTATTACTGCTCCAATTCCCGAAAAACCCATCGCACCGAAGTATGTTCCTTTTAGATGCGCAACAGCAATATCATCAATAAATACATCCGTCATTGAAAACATTAAGACTTCTCCAATTGTAAAAATAATTGTACAAACGGCAGCACCTAGCAGAGATTCTACTACTCCAAATCCAAATAATCCTCCGCTCACAAATAAAGTTCCCACCATAATGGATACTAACGGTGTATACTTTTTACAAATTTGAATAACAGGGTATTGAATTACGACTACAACAATCGCATTTAAAGCTAGCATATATGAAAATAATTTCACTCCATCCTGAAATATATGTGCATTTGCAAAATATTGAGATACTGTTGTCGTTAAATGAGAAAAACCACAATTACTCAAAATAATACCAACTAGTGCAACTAAAAATACGACATCCTTTCGCAAAATACGAATTGCCTTTAACATTGTGACAGGCTTTTCTGTATTTACTTTCTTTTTTTCAATCGCATACTTCTTAAATTGGAACGCTAATATAGCTGTATATAAAATGTATACTCCAGCTGCTACTAAAAACGGAATTGTTGATTTTGCGCTTCCAATCTGTAACCCGACAAGTGGGCCAATCGCTACTCCAACATTGATTGCACCGTAACGCAAATTATATACGAGTAAACGATACTCAGGTTTCGTTAAATCTGATAATAACGCTCTTGATGTTGGCTCAAAAAATGACCTACATAATCCATTCAAAGCATTTAATAAAAAGAAACTTAAAACATGATCTGCAAGTGAAAAACCAATGAATACAAAGACCCAAACGATCATGGACCATATTATAATCATATTTCGACCGAATCGATCTGATAAATTCCCTCCGATAAAACTAGCAAACACTCCAACAAGTGCACTCGTTCCGATAATAGCACCTGTCATTCCAGCTGATACACCTTTCACAGTCGTTAAATAAATTGCTAAAAAAGGAATACTCATTGACGTGGCGAACCTCGCAAATAAAGTCCCTATTATAATTGTCATTCCTAACGGATGAATATTTTGCAACTTCCCCTTCATCTTAAAAACCTACTCTCCCTGTTCTTACATAAAAAAAGAAAGCAAAGGATCTGCTTTCTTTTCCCTTTTTATACTTGCGCTGTTGATACCCGCGCTGTTCTCGTTATATCCATATCTATGCCATATGTAAACTGTAATTCTTTACAAACATCTTTAATTAATATTGCAACATTATACTTCTCATTAAATTGTAAAACGATGTTCTCCACTTCTTCATATGTATACTTATATTCGCCTGTAATGACACTTTTTAGATCAAAGCATTCGTTAATACAAAGTTGTACAAGTAGCTGGTCATATTTCTCTATTACATCTTCTTTCTTCCACAGTAACTCTTTTACATATAACCGATCAAACTTCACACTTTCTCGATTACAATCCGTTAAAATCCGGGTCATTTCATTTAATTCTCGATACAATTCAGAAATATTTTTGCTTAAACTAAGCAGTTTATCTACGCCATTTTCATATAACATATTTATTCCACCCCCGCATTTTCTTCTTATTATAGCAAGAAAATTCTAAAAATAGTTTCTTTCTTCTGAAATATTAGGAAACTAATTTCAATTGCTTTACAATGAAACTAGTTAATGCGAGAGGAGAAAGAAAATTGGAGCACAAATTATATTACACTGACGCTTATAAGCAAGAATTTACTACTAAAATTATAAAGCAAGATTATGATAAAGACGGTAACTTATACGTTATTTTAAACGAAACCGCATTTTATCCGACTGGTGGCGGACAACCACATGACACTGGAACTTTAAATGGTATTGCTGTACTTGATGTTGAAGAAGTCGACGAAGAAATCCGCCACTTCATTGCAGAACAATTACACACAGAAGACGTAGAAGGTAAAATCAATTGGGAGCGCCGGTTTGATCATATGCAGCAACATGCAGCTCAGCACATTTTATCTGCTGCTTTTTGGGACTATTTCAACATACCTACGATTGGATTCCATCTTGGAAAAGAAACGATAACAATTGATTTAGAAACAGAAAATCTGCATGCAGAAACGGTTGAAAAGGCAGTACAAATTGCCAATAAAATCGTTTTTGAAAACCACCCAATCCGTATAGAGTGGATGAACTTAGAAGAAGCAAAAACATTACCTCTTCGTAAAGAACCAACTATGACAGAGAATATACGTGTTGTTATTATCGAAAATTACGACTACAATGGCTGTGGTGGAACCCATCCGAAATGCACTGGTGAAGTTGGTTCTATTCAAGTACTAGGATGGGAGCGCAATAAAGGTGGTATACGCTTAACCTTTATCGCTGGTTGGCGTACACTTAAATTAATGGGGCAACAGCAACAAATTATGAAAGATGTTTCCAAACAATTAAACAGTAGCGAAACTGATATCCCAGCAAAAGTAGCACAGCTTCTTACCTCTCAAAAGGAAAACGAAAAAACAATACAAACAATGAATGAAAAATTATTATTTGCAGAGGCAAATGAATTACTGCAACAGCCCACCGAAATACATGCTGGGTTACTTATTTCTAAAGCATTTACAGATCGTTCTATGCAAGAAATTGCAAAACTATCAGCTATCATTACAGAACAACAAGAGCATGCAATTACGTATTTCGTCATCGAAAATGATGACAAACTACAATGTATTCTCGCTTGCGGAAAAACAGTAACGCTCGATATGAATGCTCTTTTAAAAGATGCTCTTCCTGCAATTGAAGGAAAAGGTGGCGGAAATAAAAAGAGTGCACGCGGCGGCGGAAAAGCGGTGATGAACGGGGACGAGTTTTTAAATCAGCTTGTTTCTTCTTTACAGTCAGCAGTGTAAAACATGTTTATGAAGGATAGCTAACGGCTATCCTTCAACTATATTTACAGGCCTATATGTTGTTTCAACCCTTGATAACTTCCTGCATTTGCAAAACTGCCACTTATAAGATTGAAAAAAAGTTTCCGAAAAACCATAATAACTTAATTCGTTAATCGGTACCATTTGCACATCATGAATCGGATTATGATCGAACTCGTTAGAAGGTAGTGTAATTTCACCTTCAATCCTTTCAAGCAGAAACGTAATATGTAACAAAGATGGACTAGCATCTGGTTTATCACAAACATAGAGTAGCTTCTTAATTTTAACTTCTAATCCCGTTTCTTCTCTCATTTCTCGAATCATCGCTTCTTCTAACGTTTCACCATTCTCTACCCTTCCTCCAGGTAAAGACCAATCGCGATTAGCCACTTTTTGCTTTACTAGCAATACTTTTTCATCTTCAATTAAAATTCCCGTAACACGAACTTGCATTACATTTTCCATATGTAATCTCCTCTTCCTGTTATATTTACAAATTAATCCTTCCACAAAGAGAACATACGTTTTATAATTAAAGAAAATTATGGAAGAAAGAAGTTGTTATATTCATGCGTCCACCTTTAACAAAATCTATATCACTTGAAGATTTTCAAAACTATTATTGGTTAAAAGCAGAACTGCAAACATTTTGTCGCGAGCATGGTTTGCCAGCTAGTGGCTCTAAGACCGAAATAACCGAGCGTATCTCACATTATTTAACTACGGGGAAAGTCTTAAAAAACAGCTCTGTGCAAAAAATGAGCAAAGCTCCCCTCTCTTATAAAGACCTTTCTCTTCAAACGATTATTACTAAAAATCACCGCTGTAGCGAAGATGTTCGTGCTTTTTTCAAAGAAAAAATCGGAACAAACTTCCGCTTTACAGTAGCTCTTCAAAAGTTTTTTAAAGAGAATGTTGGAAAAACATATGAAGACGCGATAACATTTTGGTATGAAGAAAACGAACGAAAAAAAGATCCTACTTATAAAACAACGATCAGCGCGCAATTTGAATACAATCGCTTTACTCGGGACTTTTTCGAAGATCCAAATAACAAAGGCAGATCAAAAGCTGATGCTATCGCTGCTTGGAATGAAATAAAAACAAAACCTGGTAGCAATGCTTATGTTCCTCAAAAAGTAGAAAACTAGAGTGAATTCATTAAAAATCAAATTCTAAAACAAATTTTAAATTTACTCCTAGGACATTATATATATGTTTTAGGAGTGAATATACAATATAACTAATCATACAAATCGATTTATCCGGTGCACTATCCTTCCCTTTCTTCATTTTCTCATCACATATCTTCTCTAATACCTTAAGTCCTTTATCTTCTCCAAACTTTTTCTCCTCCAATGACGAAGAGAAGTATTTATTCTCCATTTGTATGCTCCTTATTAGCAAATACAGCTTCTAAAATTAAGGACATAATCCTATATAGCAAAAACATACAAGCATACTCATAAACAACAACATATATTTAAATATACCTTTATATGAAAGGCTGGGATATACCATGAATAAAGTTATTTGTTGCACTCCATCAGCAATAATAAAAGATAAAATTTGCATTCCTTGGTCTATCACAGGTGGAGAGATGTGAATCCAGACTATATATACTAACAATTTGTTAAATCATATTTCTTCAACTGGATATATCAAATACGAGACAGGTGTTCAAGAAATAGGTGTTACTTTCTTTCAAGATACAAATGTCTTAAACTCAATCATAATTCAACCTGGAAGTGTCAGTAATTTTACTATGAAAAATTTTACTAGTATCCAAATAACAACTGGATTTGGTCTACATCAAGGTGAATTTTGCATCACGGTTTCATATCAATTTTAAACAATAAAACATTTAAACTTCATATTATGCTCTACATTTGGTAAGGTAGTTTGAAATAAGCTAGATGCAAACGAATAAGCCTGCCCTACATTTCAAATATTCTAATCTTCTATTTTCTCAAATATTAGCGCCAGTCCTATCCCACCCCCAATTCCTAACGTTGCAATTCCATATTTCATAGACTCTCTTTGTGCCTGATAAAACAAACGTGTTACAAGCATAGCCCCAGATGCACCGTACGGATGACCGAGCGCAATTGCCCCACCATTTACATTTAATTTTTCATACGGAATTTGTAACTCTTTTGCGCAAGCAACAACTTTTGAGGCGAATGCTTCATTTATTTCAAAATAATCGATGTCCTCTATTTTTACATTCATTTCATTTAATAATTTGTTCACCGCAAATATCGGACCAGTTCCTGGAAGATTTGGATTCACTCCCACTACAGCACTACGAACGAAACGAAGGACAGGTTTATAACCTAACTTTAGGGCTTGTCCCTCTTCCATTACAAGAACAGCACATGCCCCATCATTTACACCACATGAATTACCTGCCGTCACTGTTCCATTTTGTAAAAATGCGGGTTTTGTTCTTTTAATGATTCGTTCATAATTCATTTCTAGCTTTATAGATTCATCTAATAATCCATTAAAAGAAAATATTTCATCATGTATATAGCCTTTTTCTAACGCTTGCAGTGTCCGCTTATAACTAAGACAAGCGTACTCGTCTTGCATTTCTCTCGTTATGTTATAACGCTCCGCAACATATTCAGCCGCTACTCCCATGTCAGGATCACCAATTGTTTCAGGTGAAAATCGTGCTCTTTTTTGAAAAGGTGACGTACTTGTACTCTCTACTCCTCCGGCGATATAGCACTTACCTGCCCCTCCTTGAATGAGATGACACGCAGTTCGAATTGCTTCTAAACCAGCACCACATTGCCGATCAATCGTTACACCAGGAATATGATAGCCAAGTCCTGCCGCTAAAGCAGATAGTCTCGCAACATTCCCTCCTGGCCCAACAACATTACCTAATATAACATCGTCTATCTCTCTCTCAATTCCTCTACTTAAAAACGTAAGAAGCGGCGTTGCTAATTGCTGAACTTCATACTCTTTTAACATCCCATTCTTCTTACCGATAGGTGTTCTTTTCGCCTCTACAATAACTGCTCTATTCATATATTTTCTCCCTGTTTTCAATCATACTTTTTGCTTCCATACGAGCGATTTTCCCACTATTTGTATAAGGTATTCTATCTACAAAATGCCATTCTTTCGGTATTTTAAACGAGGATAATCGTTGTAAGCAAAAACTCTTTAATTGTTGTTTCGTAGCACTTCCTTTTACGATCGCGACGGGCTTTTCACCCCAGTAACTATCTTTCACACCAATTACAACTATTTCATCAACAGCTGGGTGTTCATGTAATACACTTTCTATTTCTTCTGGATAAATATTGATTCCTCCAAATAAAATCATATTCTTCTCTCTACCAACAATATATATAAAGCCTTCTTCATCTTCATAGCCTACATCTCGCACTGTCATCCAGCCTTCTGCATTCAACTCCTGTGTTAAAACCCCATCTATTATGTATCCCATAAAAAACTGATCACTTTTCACATAAACAGTTCCTATCTCGCCTTTTTGTACTTCTTCGCCTGCTTCATTACATATTCGAACTTGCACATTATGACAAGGTTTTCCTACTGAATTTAGCCTTCTTTCGCTTTCTGCATCGACTAGTGCTGTTACAAAACTTAACTCTGATGCACCATAAAATTCATATCTTTTCGCATAAGGAAATATATTCTTTATTTTTTCTTTCGCTTCAGCTTCCCATTTCGCTCCTGATGAAATAATTTTCATTTTATTTTCTATTAATCTATTTTCTTTATATAAAGATTCAAGCATTGTCGGAACTGTATACATAACCGATATATTTTCAGTTTCTAACTTATCTAATACTTGATTCGGAATGAACTTTCTCATAATGTGCACCGTTTGTCCTACATATAATGCACTTATTGCCCCGTATAAGAAAAGAGAATGAACGAGCGTCCCAGCTATTAAAATTGAATCCTCCATTTTCATATGAAAATCATGTACATTACAATCAAAACTATGAACCCACGATTGCTGTGCGCGTAAAAATGCTTTTGCTTTTCCAGTTGATCCTGATGTAAATCCCATATAAAAGGGAGCATTTCGTAAACTTTCTACAGTGGAATGTGTAGGAAGATATTTCTCCATCATTCTTTTCCACTCATCAATTTCAATTACTCTTCCTTCTTCATGCGGTAAATCATTTACCTTATATCTTTCTGTCACAATCATATCCGGATTACTGATTTCAATTCTTTCTCTGAGCTCATCTTGTTTCCACTTTATATCTAACGGAACACAAACCCACCCGGCCATAGCAGCACCAGCAAATAGTTGTAAAAACTCTATATGATTTTCTAATAGGATTGCTATTGTTTTATTTTTTGATTCTGTTGCATGCAACCAGTTGGCTACTTTACAAACTGATTCGAACCACTCTTTATATGTTAAAACTCTATCATTTTCCTTTATTGCTATTTTATTTGGTTGTAAAGAGGCTTGCTTTTTGTATTTTTTTGTAACACCCATATGAGACGTCCTTTCTTTACAAAAATAATAAAAAGAAACACGCAATGTACGTGTTTCTTCCCTTTATCATCCCGCATTTGTATATTTTCCATTCTTTAAAGCGGGTGTAATAATATGTTTCAATGAACGATGTAATTTTGTTACGAGAACTGCCGCAATAATTGCTTTTATACAATCCCCTGGTAAAAACACAGCACTCACTTTCATTGTCTCCCATACAGAAACATCCATTAAAAACGCTTGTACAATAATACCAAATACATAAACTACGAAAATACCACCAATTATATTAATACATAATACTTTTATAATAGAAACTTCACGTAAACGCTCAATTAAATAACCAATAACAAACGCTCCAATGATGTAACCAAGTAAATATCCTGCACTTGGCCCAACAAATACACCAAGGCCACCGCGGCCACCAGCAAGTAATGGTGCTCCAACTCCTACAATAAGTAAGAAAATAAGCTGACTTAATGCACCAAGGCGTGACCCTAACAACCCACCCGCAAGCATAACACCGAGTGATTGCAATGTAATCGGAACTGGTGTAATAGAAAGAGCAATCGGAGGTATTAACCCTAACACTCCCATAATAGAACTAAATAAAGCGACGAAAACTAAATTTTTTGTATTCATATTTGCTTCTCCTATTTGTAAACTTAAAATTGTTTTTAGATAACATATCATAAAAATTATATTATCTTTCCACTCCTCTTTTGTCAACCGTTGACGTATTAGAGTTTACAAATAGGAGTTCACTTATTTCTCTCTATGCAAATGCTCCAGTTCTTTCCGAAGCGCCTGTTTTAAAAACTTCCCAACAGATGTTTTCGGTATTTCTTCCATAAAGACAATATCGTCTGGCAACCACCACTTCGCAAACTGTGGTTTTAAAAACTCATATATTTCTTCTTTTGTAACCGTACTATTTTTTTTTTGAACAACGCAGGCAATTGGTCGCTCTTGCCACTGAGGGTGAGGAACTGCAACGACAGCCGCTTCAAATATAGCATCATGTGCCATTAAAGCATTTTCAAGATCGACCGAAGAAATCCATTCTCCCCCGCTTTTAATAACATCCTTCGTACGGTCAACAATTTTCACGCAACCTTCCTCATCCACTGTGACAACATCACCAGTATATAACCATCCATCGCGAAAACCTTCAACAGTACGATCATCGTTATAATAGCTTTCAGCGATCCAAGGTGCTCGTAAACATAATTCTCCCATCTCAGTACCATCCCACTTCACTTCACCATTTGTACCGACTACTTTCATCTCGACACCAGGTACAAGATATCCTTGTTTGGAGCGAATTTCTAGTTGCTCTTCATACGATAATTCCGTTTCATAACTTTTTAAACGTGCAAGTGTTACGAGTGGACTCGTTTCAGTCATACCATATGCATGTATGAACGGAACATTATGTTTCTGTTCAAATGCTTTAATAACACTTTTCGGCGCCGCTGCACCTCCGCATAGTATTCTCGTCATACTAGATAAATCGTAACTATTATTTTCTAACTCTTGTAATACGCCGAGCCAAATTGTCGGCACACCCGCAGCTAACGTCACTTTTTCTGATTGAATCATTTCTAATAAAATTTTCGGAGTAAACATCGGTCCAGGAAGAACTTGTTTTGATCCAAACCAAGTAGCCGCAAAAGGAAGTCCCCAAGCGTTCACATGAAACATCGGGACGATTGCCATTGCTGCATCACTTTCCGATAAAGCAGCTGTATCAGCTAAACCGAGTGCCATACAGTGTAATACAGTACTACGATGCGTATATACAACACCTTTCGGATTTCCTGTAGTCGCTGACGTATAACACATACCAGCTGGTGTATTTTCATCAATATCTTTTACAAATTGGAAATTTGGATCGCCTTCTTCTAATAGCTTTTCATAATGATATACAGGCTTCAGCGTAGTATTTGGGAGTTCATCTTTATCAGTCATAATAATGTAAGCTTGTACAGTTGATAATTGTGATTGAATATTTTCAACAAGCGGTACGAGATCTTCATCTATAAGTAGAATTCGGTCTTCTGCGTGCTGAATAATGTATGAAATATGTTGAGGAGATAAACGAATGTTAATTGTGTGCAAAACAGAAGCAATACCTGGAATAGCAAAATACGCTTCCACATGCCGATGATGGTTCCACGCTAATGTTCCTACACGTTCACCTACTTTAATTCCAAGCCTTTTCAACGCACTGGAAAGTCTTCTCGTCCTTTCCCCTAATTGCTTATACGTTAACGTTGTAACTGTATCATGCGTCCGTGAAACAATTTCTTTCTTCGAAAACAGTTTCTCTGCTCTTTCCATCATAGAACTAATTGTTAGCGGTACATTCATCATCATATTGGTTATGTCCCCCTTTAAAACGTTTTCATTTTCCGTTTATTATAACAGACTTCTACAAATGATTACGATATTTTTCTGTAT
>NZ_WEII01000041.1:0-43909 GCF_009183805.1 Bacillus sp. B2-WWTP-C-10-Post-4
CTCATATAGTAATCTACCACCTTTTAATTATCTAAAAATTAAGAATATATTTTTTCCAAATTATAACATGTAATTCGAAGATGAAATAGAGTGAAAATAAATCTTTTATTTTTTCTTCATTGCACGCAAAAAAGCACCTATTGTCGTATATTGACAATGAGGTGCTTAACTCAATCAAACATCCTTCTTTCCCTCTAATTTTTAGTAACAATACATCCTTTTTTCTGCCACGCATGCATTGTTTTGAATTAACTAGTAAAATGCATTCTAATATTACATATAATAAAAACCATTTCGATTTGTTCGTTATAGAACTTCCTCTACATCGACACTCTCTATCTTCACTTCATACATATTTGGGATATTTACTTCTTTTGGTACCCATGCATAATAATTTTGATCATTCTCTAACATAAATTGAATTAACTTTGTTTCTGATCCATTCCAGAAATTTTTAAGATTATCAATGTAGTCTTCTAAATCTTCTTTATAGTCCAGTTGTAATATATAATCTCTTACCGTCAGGGCAAACACAATTAAACTTCCTAATAGATTTTTTTGCTCATTTTCTTCTCCATACTCTTGTGGTAAGAACCACACTTGACCTATTCCTATCGTTTTTTTGTATTTTTCATAAAAACTACTATCATTCATATTCTCATAATCATGTATTAATTCATTGACCAATGAATGCCATTTTGGCGGAATAATGTTTTCCAATGCAGGATTATGTTCAATTCCTTCTACTATATCCTCTATTTCTTCTGTCTCATCTTCATAGTGATATTCACTTATGTCTATATGTTTGAATTTCATTTCATTTTTATAATGTGCCAAATCATATGGATAATGATTATTATCTTTTAAACTTGTATCATCAAGTCCGAGTATCTTTACTAGTGCAGCTGTCTCAAAGCTCCAGTACCCCACATATCCAGGTTCTTTATGCGCATTTTTCCATTCATAATCATAATGGTCTTTAAACCATTCTTTCTCCATGTACGTTTGTAATCTTTTAGATGCTTCTTTTTTATCTGTTTGTGCAAGTTCTATAATCTTTCTCGTTTTTGCATATGGATTTTCTTTAAAATAAACATTCGTCATTTTTGTGTATCCGATATCACTAGCGCATAAGAGGAAATCGATTACTGCGTCGTTCATATTTTCCTTCTCAACTAGCTTGGCTAAACTTACAAGATTCTTTTTCTCCGTCTCTAATAAAATCCCTAGAGATATCATCCAAATTAGATTTAAATATCCAACTTCATTTTCCCCTATATGCCTCAAATCAATAAGAGCGTTGTCAAAATCTCCTTCTATTATATGGATAGCTTCTCCTAGGGAATATTTTGCGTTAATATCCTCTAACTCATAATTAAAGCTTGATAAGTAGGTTCCTTCTATAATACTATTATTATCCTTAGAATATCTTTGAATTCCCTTTTTCTCATCTTCTTCTAAACTTTTAATATCCTCTTTATTTTCTTGAATAAACTCTTTATTATATTCAATTCCTTCTCTACATTTTTCTTCTATAATTAAATAATCTCTCATTCTATTTGATTCCTCCTAGCTTCTAAATTATGGCCATTCTCCAATAATATTTCCCTTTGCATCTAATCTATATGTTTTTACTTTTCCGGTACTATCGACTTGTGATAGTACTCTTTCTACTTGATTTCTTTCCAGCGCTCTTTTAATCTTATCTGCCAATTTCTTATCTCCATCAACAGCTTTAAATATTCTACTTTTTTTGGTCTTCGCACCATTCAACCAATCATTTGACATTTGTCGTCCATCTTTAGTTTTCCCCAATTGTGAACTACCAAACTTAGCCTCATCTATAACGTATTTGATCTTTGATTCTGCATTTGCATTTTCGTATAATCCATCAATTCCTTTTACTATTTTATCATTTATGCCTGATGGTGCACTTTTTCCGACTGGCTTTAAATCAAATCCAGCTTCTTTTAAAGTTTGATTATTCAATAAATTGTCACTAGATTTTATTTCACCATAATTACCTTTTTGCTTATTTGTAGCTGTTTTTGCATCAAAATTGTCTACAGTTGTATTTTTGTTACTGCTAGGTTTACCGTTAGCCGTATCCTAAGTATCATCCTTAGCCCCTTTAACTCAACCAATTTCTTCCTAAAGCTTTGAAATCTTACTTTGAGTATAGGCTTTCGTGTCTTTACGACTTAGGGTGATTGCCTCTTCAAATATTAACTACTATAATTACAAGTAAATTAAAACAAACTTAAAAGGAATGAATTCTTTACTATACAGAATTCATTCCTCACTAGTTGCTTAAAATATTTATCTAACTCTTTAGTTTCAATTCACATTCAATGTCCCCTAAACATACATTAAATTTAAATTTCCCTCCATATTTTTAAATTCCTAAAAATGATGGAAAGCTAGCATACCCTGCAAGCTTATGCTGAATACCACTCTTCCGTAGAAAAATTATCAGCATTTGAATTTCCTTCTAACTCCCATTCGCTAATAAAATTAATTATTTCTCCTAAAATTAGATTTATATCATGATTTTTTATAATCAAACCTCTATGATTATTCCAAGTCAAATCAATTTCGATATTTATATTCAACTCATCCTCACATTTACTTAAAAAGTCATTCATTACTAAGGTAAAACATAAATTTACAAAATTATCAGAAACCCAAATTACGGATGAATCATCATTAACCTTCTCTATTCTAAATCTTAAATTATTGTATGCAATCCACTTTATATTACCTTGTATTTTTTCTTCTTTCATAATTATTTTCCTCCCATACTATGAAATAATCCTGTCAAGACATCCATTGCTGGATTTGTTTTTAAACTGCCATATATCACATCTTCCCATGAACCATACTTTTTATAAAGTTGTTCAGGTGTAGGTCCTTCTGCCCTGCCATATTCAAGAATATTTCTTTCTTTCATTGCATTCAATCCATCTAAATTATTAGATTTTATATACGTTTCCATTCTTCCTTGATTTCGCTCTTCGACTTTCAATCTAGCAATTTCCTCCATAGATAGCCCATCATTTTGAAGATTTTTAATATCTTGTTCTAGTTGTATTCTTTTTTGTTGTATTTTTTCATGATACTTTATTCTTTCGCTTCTTGCATAAGCAACTTCATCACCATTTGTCCAGTCTACCCCAAACTTATTTAAGGCAGATTCCTTCTTAGGTGAATATCCATATACAGCTTCAGTATTTCCCTCAATCTCCTTTGCTATCTTAGGATTATCTAATGGATTTCGAAGTTTAGAATTTATTTCTCTTCTGGTACCACCAGCCTCGACTATATCATCAAGATAATTGCTTACAGTTTTACCCGTACCCTTACCACCATCTTTAGACTTCGCAAACTTATAAAAAGCTTCTAATAATTCGCCTTGAGGTATTTTGGTTACAATAGTTCCACCAACACTAGAGAATGCATAGGAAGCCTCTCTCTTAAATGATTGTAACATTTCAAGCGTAGGCTGCAATTCTTTTGCTAGTTTTACTGCGTTAGCAAATGTACTTACTCCACTTGATGCTTTTGCTCCTTTTGTGATATGGCCTACTTTATTTAGTGCCCTATCGCCTAATATTGTGGTAGCTATTTGTGTTAATCCATAGGTAGTCAATTCTGTACGACTCTCTGCATCTCCCTCTATCATATCTCGTTTTATTTTATTTGAAAATGCATGCCACATATTTTTTGCAGTTTCATCCAAATGGAAAAGTGCATAGGTTACATTAATAAAAGTTCCTATGTCCATATTACTTAAAGCTATTGCGGACTCGATTTCATCACCAATAGCTTTCCCCGATCCTCTTTGAATAGCTTCCCACATCTTTTTCGCTGTTTCAAACGTGCTAACTATACCGTCTGCCGCATCGTCCCAAGCATTTCTAACCGGAGATTTCTCCTCAATTATGTTATTTGTTTCTATATCTTTAATTGACTGATCGTTTTTTCGAGCTGTTTCTTCTATAATCCCCTGAATCGAACTCACCCAATCCATATTCAACCTTTGTGTACTAAACGTCCCACTCACAGGACTAAATCCTTTCCCGCTTTGCACTTCAGCGAGCCCGGCTGTGATGCTAGCTGCTAATTGGAGAGCGGTGCTGTAGTTGTTGCTGGATGAATGATTGAATTCATATAAATGCTCTAGTTTTTCTTCCAGTTTTTTTCTCATTGCACCTAATACCGTTACAATTGCACCTACTCCGGGCATTGGTGTAAGTACTTCTATTGCTTCTATACTTGTAATCGATTGATTAATTCCCCTTATTTGTTCTCTTATTTCTTGTTCAATCACATCTGTCGAAGCAACTTTCGCTTGGAACTCATTTGGAAATGCTTCATTTTGGCGAATTAATTCTTCACATAAGCATATGATTCCTTGCGCTAATGGCCGAAATGTTTGGACAAGGTAGGCTTTTGCACTACTGTATGTTTGTCCTTGTAATACTGTGTCTATCGCAAATGCATCAATAGATTGAATGGCTTGTTCCATACTTTGAATCGTAGCATTACATATAGCGTTCATACTTTGAGTTTGACTTTGTACTTCTCCCAAATACATGTTTAAACTCATGTATTGGCCTCCCTTTGTAGTTGCTGCTGTTCATAGGAAAGGTCGTTTTCTTTCTCACTGAGATGCCGTTTTTCTTTAAGCAACGTCTCTTTTTCATTTTCTAATTCGAATGTAAGTTTTCTTTCATACTGTCCGATTTCTTGCCGCATATTCGTAAAAAGGTGAAACACTTCTTTGTCGCCGTGCCAAGTTTCTAGTATTCGGTTAAATAAACGATTACTTCTATTTTTCCATTCATGAAAACTAACCTCAGCTCGTTCTTGATTTTGCAGCGCAATTCGGTTTTCATTTTGTTCTTCAAATATAATTCGTAATTTTTGATTACATTGACTGATTCTCGTTTCAATTTCTTGACTCATCTTTTCTCCCTACCTTTTCCCCTTTACGTAGGTTGTTATATTATTGAAAAGTCTTTTGAAGTCCTGTATCCATTTTCTCAAATTCATTTGCTACGGAATGGATATTATCAATTGTTTGTTGAAAAGCAGTACAAAATTGTTTCGTGATCTGTAAATTTTGTTGATTTGCCTCTTGTGCTTGGAAGTTCACAGATAGTGTCGTACGCGTTGCCTTATTTATAGAGCGACTAGTAGCACTTTGCATTCTATCTGAAGCATTTCTCATTTTCGTTGCAAGTTGCGTTGCCGTATGCAAATTACTTTGAAATTCTCCCATTACTTACTCCCCTCTACCTTTTATTTACAAGAAAATTATACCACGGAAAAATATCCCAATAAACCGAATGTTCGAATTTAACATACAATTCAGCACTGTTACTGAGGATGCGAGCAACGCTTATCTATCAACATAACTGAGTCCAAAATGGATTCTACTTATACAAAAAAGATGACTTCAGCCATATGCTAAAGTCATCTTTTTCTACCTTATTATTTTACTAATTCTCCATTATAAGCTTTTATATTAAGCGGAGCAGTTAAAAATTGTGCTGCTTTACTAACGAAAGATGTGAAGTGTTCACTCGTATTATGGCTCGCAACTGCTGCTTCATCTTTCCATACTTCTACCATCGTATAAACACTTTCTTTTTCTGTATCTTTATATAAGTCATAAGATACATTTCCACTTTCTTCTCTTGAACCATGAATGAGTGGCTGAATTTCTTCTAAAAATGCTTGTTGTTTTGCTGGGTCTACTTGAAATATTGCGTGAATAATAATCATGGTGTTTCCCCTTTCATATTCCATATATTTCTATGATCTAATTAGATTACTTCCACTCAGCAACTTTGTCAATTGGAAGACGTACTGATTGGTAACCACTGTCAGCAGCTTTCCCGATTGAAATTAGCATTACTGGTACGTAGCGTTCTTTATCTAGTCCAAACGCTTCTGCGATTTGGTCTTTTTCAAATCCACCAATTGGACAAGTGTCATAACCGTGCGCACGAGCTGCTAGCATAAATTGCATCGCTACAAGACCACCGTCAATTAATACTGTATCTTTCATTACTTCTGGTGTAACCATAGAGAAGTAAGCTGAAAGTTTTTTCATTTGATCTTCTTTTACTTCTGCTGGCATAAGTCCACGCTCTACTGCTGTACCATAAATTTCTTCTGCGTTATCAAAGTTGTTTAAGTCACCAAATAAAGCGATCATTGCTGAAGATGTTTCTACTTGAGATTGATTGAATTTCGCAAGTGGCGCAAGTGTTGCTTTCGCTTCGTCACTTTCAATCACTACGAATCTCCATGGTTGCATGTTTACTGAAGATGGTGCAAGTGTTGCTTGTGTAAGAATTTCTGTCATTTCTTCTTTGCTAATTTTCACTGAAGGGTCGTACTTACGAATTGAACGACGTCCTGTTAAAATTTCGTTAAAATCATTTGTTTTTACTGAGTTAGTCATAGTTGTATTCTCCCTTTTTTATAATTCTTTTATATTTTCTTGAATGTGATTTAACATATTTAAAAGATTATCGCGTTCTTCCTCACTTAATCCTTTAAATGCAGATGCTGCAAAACGTTCTTTTTCCTCTTGAAACGCTTGAATTTTATTTCGTCCCTCTTCAGTAAGAGAAACTAACGTAATTCTGTTATCATCTGGATTTTTACGTCTTACAATCATTTCATTGGCCTCAAGCTGCTTTAAATGCCTTGTTATCGCAGCATTATCAATATTCACTTCTTGTTGAAGTGCTTTTTGACTAATTTCACCTACTTCATATAACTGAAGTATAAGCTCTAATCGAGACTGGCTCATACCCGTACACCCTTCAAATTTCGAACTTACTTCTTTATTTAGAAAGTGTAATTTATATAAAATAATCGCTTCTTTTGAGCATGAACTTGTCAAATTAACCCTCCTTTACAATCAAAATAAAAATGTTTGATGTATCAATAGTTGATATGTCAATTAATATAATCTATATCGATTTAGAATGCAAGCATTTTGTTTTTATTTTATTTTTTCCAAATTAAGGCGCTTTGTAGCGTTACAAATAATGTTAATTGCACTATAATAATACTAATTTAAAGAACTGGAGAGTGATTGATAATGCGGCAATATACAAATAGAAATGAGGACTTGAAAATGGAAAATGAAATGAGGATATTCACAAATGACAACAATAAATATAGGGATTGTCGCGCACGTAGACGCTGGCAAGACGAGTTTGACTGAGCGTATTCTTTATGAAACGAATGTGATTAAAGAAATTGGCCGAGTAGATAGTGGTAATACACAAACTGACTCAATGGAATTAGAAAGACAACGCGGAATTACGATTAAAGCATCTGTCGTTTCTTTCTTTATTGATGCTGTAAAAGTAAATGTCATTGATACACCTGGACACGCTGATTTTATCGCTGAAGTGGAGCGATCATTCCGCGTTCTAGACGGTGCGATTTTAGTTATCTCTGCCGTTGAAGGTGTGCAAGCACAAACAAAAATTTTAATGCGAACATTACAGAAACTAAACATACCGACTATTTTATTCGTTAATAAAATTGATCGTAGTGGCGCAAAAACTAAAAAAGTTATGAAACAAATAAAAGAGGTTCTTTCAAATGAAGCATTCCCCTTCTACTCTGTTCTAAACGAAGGAACGAAAGAAGCCCGGATCATTGAATACAAATCATATGACGATTGTATGGAACTGTTAGCACCATTTAATGAATCGTTACTTGAATCATATGTAAATAACGAAATAATACCGGACGCACTATTAAGAGAAAAACTAGAACAGCAAATACAGCAAGCGAATGTGTATCCAATCTTTTTCGGTTCAGCAATGACTGGTATGGGCGTAACAGAACTTCTTGAAAAACTTCCGGCTCTCATTCCAGCTCTTACATCGGCACAAGAGGAACCATTATCCGGTGTTGTTTTTAAAATTGAACGTGAACCTTCTGGAGAAAAGGTTGCTTATATAAGAGTTTTTTCAGGTAGCTTACATGTTAGAAAATATGTTAATATACAGCGCAGTAAGTCTCTATTCCATAAAGAAAAGATAAAAAAAATGTGCCTATTTCATAATGGAGATACCGTTCAAACTTCTACCGTTCCTAGCGGTGAGTTTTGTAAAGTGTGGGGGCTGAATGATATTAAAATTGGTGATATTATCGGTGAACGTACGGATTATATAAAAGATATTCACTTTGCCGAACCACAAATGGAAGCTGCCATTGATGCGGTACCTAAAGAGCAAATTCATAATTTATACGCTGTTCTTATGGAACTATGTGAAGAAGATCCGCTCATTAAAGTTTGGAAAGACGATGTTCATAATGAACTATATATTCGCTTTTTCGGTGAGGTACAAAAAGAAGTAATTGCAACAACACTTTATGAGAAATATAATTTGCAGGTTAATTTTTCAAATACGCGAGTTGTATGTATCGAGAAACCAATTGGCGTAGGCAATTCTGTTGAAGTAATGGGTGAAAAAGAGAATCCATTTTACGCAACAATCGGATTCAAAGTTGAACGTGGTGAACTTAATTGCGGCATAACATATAAATTAGATGTTGAGCTCGGCTCACTACCTTTAGCATTTCATAAAGCGATTGAAGATACGGTATTTCAAACGTTAAAACAAGGATTATATGGATGGGAAGTTACAGATATTATCGTCACGTTAACACATACTGGTTATGCTAGTCCTGTTACAACAGCGAGTGACTTTAGAAATTTAACACCGATCGTATTAATGGATGCTTTAAAGCAAGCTGAAACATATGTATATGAACCAGTAAATGAATTTGAATTAACTGTACCGGAGCACGCAATTAGTACTGCAATGTATAAGCTTGCTGCCGTTCCAGCAACTTTTGCAGAGCCTATATTCAATAACAATTCTTATCAGTTAACAGGATCATTACCTGTTGCGAAAACAGAGAGTTTCAAACGAATACTACATTCATTTACAGAAGGAGAAGGCATATTTACAACGAAGCCAGCTGGTTTCACAAAACTTATGGCTCCCTTCCCTACTCGAAAACGTGTTGATTATAATCCGCTGAATCGTAAGGATTATTTACTTCATGTTTTGAAGGCTTATTAAAGTAAAAGAGGTGCAATTCGCACCTCTTTTGCATGTATTAATAGGTTAGTTTGTCCTAACAACTTCTTTAAGTTTTCCTATTATTTTCGCTATAGCCTCAATTGAATTTTCCGTTTCATATCCCCCAACATTTACAGAATGATTTGCATTTTTGACAACTTCAATCTGTAAATTCGTTTTATATAACTGATCAATTTGATCTGCATTGTATTGGTGATCTTTATCCCCAATAACTAAAAACCCTTCGTGTCGACTATGTAAGATAGAATCAAAAATTGTATCAAACGTCAGTAAAGGTGTAAGTAGTATCATTTTTGACTGCGCGAATTCTTCTCTCTTCATTAAATCATTTGCAATCGGAATTGTTCCGAGTGACTTCCCTAAAAACATAGTCTCGTTGTATTGCTCATCTTTTAATACTTCATTTATTACAGGATTAATATCATCCATCATTACTTTCGTTACTTCTTCCATTGGTTTATTCATTAATTGTCCAACATAAGAATAATGAATATGTACAACATCTATTTTATGTTCAAGCATTAACATCGTTGCGTAATAAAATAACGGCTTATCATAATTGTATCCTGAACCTGAAAACATAAAGCAAACCGTACTAGAACCTTTTTCGATATGTGTGTAACGAATTACTTTGTCATTTATATGTACCTCTTTTTTAGTCCCCTTCACCGTTTTCTCCTCCGAATACGTTTACTTTTGTAATACGATATGTTCTGTGTGAACTGATACATCCTTTACTTTCTCTTTTATAAATGCAGGCTGTAAGTCATATGTATGCAGTTCTTCTACTGGCACCCATCTATACAAATACGTTCTACCCTCTTCTTCCAAAATATATTGATCCGTTCCACTCGCAGGTAACTCATGTAGCTCTACTTCATAATAAAAACTAATTTCATGAAACTTTCGCTCAGAAAGTGTAAAGAAATTTTCTACTGACCATATTAACCTTTTCCTTTTAATAGGAACACCTATCTCTTCCGCAAGTTCTCGTTTTAATGCATCTTCACTATTCTCTAGCATTTTTACTCTACCGCCGGGTACATACCAAAAATCTTCACCGTCACCTTGCAGAATGAGTATTTTATTATCATGTTTACAAATTGCTCCAACGCGGTAATTAAAACATGTTTCCTCTACTTTAAACGTAAGATCCAATCTTAACGCCCCCCTTATACAAATATTGAATTATTACAAAACAATTATGTAATTGCTGTACAAATAAGGTTACTAAATTTATTCACTTCATTCAATCATTTCCTAATTTTCCGAACCATTACTTTTCATCATTACAAGTGTATATACATATGTTACAATCATATTGCACACTAGAAAACATTATGGGGGTACGGATGGAAACGTTATTAATCCAGCAAACTGAGAAATCAAATAAGTTTTGGAAAATCGTTGTGAAAGAAAAAGACTATGTTGTGTTTTACGGAAAAATCGGCACAGCTGGCAGTGTGAAAGCGAAAGAGTTTGAAACAGAAGAAGAATGTATGAAAGAAGCTAACAAACTAATTGCTTCCAAACGTAAAAAGGGATATACAGACCCGTTGCCTGGGGAAGATTACATAAAAGAAAAAACGATAACAGAAGAAGAATTTTGGGAACTACTTAATCGTGCAAAAACGAAAGGTGAAGACCAAGAAGAACAAATAGAATGGCTTACTTCCCACCTTGCTAAACGTACAGTACATGAAATTGTAGCTTTTGATACGCATATGCATCGTCTTTTGAAAGATTCCTATACCTCCCGTTTATGGGCAGCAGCCTATATTATTATGGGTGGTTGTTCAGATGATACTTTCGATTACTTCCGCGGATGGTTATTATATCAAGGAAAAGAGACATACGAAGCTTGTATTGAAGATCCAGAACGATTAATTCCTGTATTAGAAAATTTGAGTGAGTATGACGTCCCAGAAATAGAAGAACTTTCTTTATATTTCGGTTTCACTGTATATGCAGAAAAAACTGGTGACGAAGATGATACTTACTTTACACTTTACCATGTCTTATCTAATGAAGAATTCGACGATGTAGATTTTGAATTTGACTGGAATGAAGACGATGAAGAAGGTTTAAAAAAGATGTTTCCTAAGCTATGGGAGATGTACGGAGAAGAACCGATTGAGTGGTAGATTAATTATTCGTGAAAAAGTGCCTTGTTTCTTTAGTAACAAGGCACTTTTTTTGATACTATATTTAAATTATCATCTTTCCACTCTCCCACCACTCCATAAAAGTCTTTAAAGAAGGAGCAACCCACGTTCTACTATCATTTTCATGGTTCCATACATATATATATCATCTCTTTGTACTTTTCCATTCAAAATGGAATAGCCAAACAAATCACCATTTCCCCCATCAGCAAAAAATAATAAACAGTCAAAAGGCATGTATAAATCTTTAAAATCAACTATATTTCTCATACTCATATTTTCAGTTTTAATTTTTGAAGCAGACCATATAAAGTCACCGTATTCACCTTCTATACCGTTTGTTTCCTGTAATAATTGATATAAATCATTCGGTAACTCCACATGTAAACATTTTTGTATATCAGTAAGTTCATCCTTCGCAGCTGGGTTTTTCAAGCTTAAATTTGATGAGATACTGTGAATGGTGTCTTTCCACATCACCTTTTCCTCCTTATGTGCAATCAAGCATATTCAAAGAACTCCGCTAAATTTATTGATACCATCTTTCTAACAATTCCTTCTCCCTCTCGCCTGAAATACCTGCTTTTAATTCCCATTCTTCCGTACTCTCCATCCACTCATACACATCTGTAACTGTCTCGTCTATTCTTCTAAAAGTAAGCCCTTCATTAACCGCACTTTCGATACAAATAGAAAACCCGCCTCTCCACGGCTTCGTCTCACCATCTAACGGGAAAGTTTCTGGAATCCACAAAGGCATTTCTGTCCAAGGCTGCACATTGTGTTCACTCATAAACGATTCGTCTACCCAAACAAATTCAGCATCGCTATTCGTAACTTTTTTACACGTATTTAATAGCTCTTCCATCGTCAATTCATCATTCGGACCTGTTATATTGAATGTACCTGCTTTATTATTTTCTGCCATGTTGAGTCCAAATCTCGCGACATCTTTTATATCAACTATCTGCACTGGACGATTTTTTCTTCCTGGAACTAACACGTTACCTCCTTTTGCTACACGCCCGATCCAGTATGGAAGTCGATCTGTATAATCGAACATTCCTGAAAGAAGTCCTGCTCTTACGTGTAAAACACGCCCCGGCCAATACTTCTCTGCTTCTTTTTCGCATAATACTTTCAGCGCACCATAATGCTCATAAGGAGATATTTCACCATTCTCTACAGCCTTTATTTGCTCTTCCGTCGGTTCAGGTTGTAATATATAGTCTTCTTTTATGTCATGCGGAATCCAATCTTTATATACGGAAAGGCTTGAGATGAATATATAGTGTTCAATATTATCTTTAAGTACTTCTCCAACATTTCTAATGTGATGCGGAGAAAACCCACATGTATCCACAACAACATCCCATTTTCGATTTTCTAAACTTGATACATCACCATTTCTGTCACCGATCAGCTGCTCCACTTCAGGAAAAATTTCTTTGTTTGTTCCGCGGTTAAATAATGTAACTTCATGCCCTCTGTTCAAAGCCTCTTCTCCAACAGCTCTTCCCAAAAATCGTGTACCACCTAGTATTAACATTTTCATGGTTCTCCCCCATTCATTATTAAAAATCGTTTCTTTTGTTAAACGAATTTCTATCATAAAAAGTTACGGGGGATTTGTTGTTTTACTTTAATCCTACAAATAAAAAGAATCCATCTTGAAAAATTAATCAATACGGATTCTTAAATTAGATATAATTGTTGAATTACTAACTCCGCACAACTTCCCCATCAACTAACTCAATAATTCTATTACACTTATTCGCTACTTCCATATCATGCGTTACAATAATAATTGTTCGCCCTTCTTCATTCAGTTGTAATAGCAAACTCATAATTTCTTCTCCCGTTTTCCTATCTAAATTCCCAGTCGGTTCATCTGCCAATATTAATTCTGGTTCGCCTACTAACGCTCTTGCAATTGCGACGCGCTGCTGCTGTCCACCCGATAGCTCGTCCGGTGTTTTATACATATGTTCTTTTAAACCTACTTTTTCTAAATAGAACTTCGCCTTATTTTCTCTTTCCCGTTGCTTTAACTTTCTATATGTGAGTGGTAGCACTACATTATCCAGTACAGTATGTTCTTTTAACAATGCAAAATATTGAAAAATAAATCCAATCATTTCATTTCTTGTTTTATGAACTTTATTTGCTCTAATTTCAGTTAATGATTTTCCATTTAACATATATTCACCCTCATTTGGCATATCAATTAACCCTATAACATTTAGTAATGTACTCTTCCCTGAGCCTGATCGCCCCATTACCGCTATAATTTCGCCCTTATTTATCGTTAAATTTATACCGTTTAACGCGAACGTATTATGATTCTTATTACTATACACCTTCTTAATATCTTTTAGTTCAATTAACCCCATTATTCCATCCCACCTATTAATGTTTTCGGTTCAAGCTTTCTAATAAATAAGAAGACAATTACATTCGAGACAACGATGATTAATAATAAGAATAGAAATACTAAAAACAATATAGGCATATCCAATTTAAAGTCTAATACCGTTGCTTCCTTTAAATCCTTCGACATTTGTAATAGAACCCCATACCTCCATGAAAAGTAAGTTATCGACATTCCTAAGCCAGTTATTGCTACAATAATGTTCTCTAAAACAATTTGAATAAACATACCAAATTTACTTTCGCCAAAAACTATTTTTATACCAAATTCCCGCTTTCTCATCAAGATAGAAACAATGGTCGTTACTACAATTCCGACGATCGAGAATACAACGAATAAGATTCCTACTATAAGTTGAGGTATTTCCGAATAGCCGTTAAGAGTAACATCTTCATTTATTTCATCACCTAAACTTTTTAAATGAAACGTACCGCCGTTTCCTTTAAGTTGAATTGATTCTTCTAGTTTCTTTACATCTGCACCTTTTTGTAAATATAAAACTGTACTTTGATGTAGTCTTAAAAACATTGCTTCATATTTTTCAAATCTATCAAATGACATAGGCATTATCATTGCGTAATCCAACTTCAAATATGTGTTCGTCGTATTATTATTTACGATAAATTTATTTTCTGGCAAAAACCCTATAATTGTATATCGATCATTAATTGTATCTCCAACTTGAAAATATTTCTTAAAGTAAGAACCCATTAAAACTTTTGTTTTTTCTTCACTATTTTTTTGAAAGTCATCATGCGAGAAACCTTCTTCAGGTTTTAAAGGTAAACGTAACATTTTATAGTAATTTTCATCTACAAAAATTGTTTTAATAGTAGGTCTTTCATCGTGAAACGTTTTATGTTTCAAATCAGTAATCATACTGTTTTGAAATGGTCTATTACTTGACTCTATTTCAATAACTCGCTCCTCGTATGTACCATACGAAATCACATCTTTATTTTGATGAATTGTATTATAAACCGCTTGAATTTTCTCTTTATTATATTAATTGCTTTGTAATCTATCTGTCGTCATTTCAAAAGTAACTAAATATGTTTTATCCACATTTAATACCGAGCTGGATTTATCGTTTAGATGGTGTAAATTATAAAATACATTAATTGAACTCGTTAGAGTTGCTAATCCAAATGTAATCTGTATTAGAAGAAGTACGGAAAATAGAAATCTCTTTTTTAATGCTATGAACGCACTTTTTATTCTCATCATTTTTACTCCTTTAATGCTTTAGCAGGTTCACTTTTAAGCACATATACAAATGGTATTACAGAGAGGATGAAAGCTATAGTAAGTGAAAGAAATACACACATTACAATATGAGTAGACTGTAAACTAATACTATAACTTGTAAACTCTATAATATTTTCACTCAAAATGCTAAAAATCCATTGTATGCATATTGCACAGGCTGATGCAGTGATTGCACATAAAAATAATTGACTAAATATAAAAATAAAAAGATTTATATTACTTGCTCCCAAAGCTTTCCTTAACGACAAACTTTTTTTCTTCGTATAAATCCAATAATAACTTACTATTATATTGGTAATGAAAGCTATACATAAAAGCCTATATGGAAAACTGAGTAACTCTTCTACGGCTTCACTTGAGTTTTTTTCCTTTTCATAGTTCTCTTTTTCACTAATCACTTTGGCATTTATATCTTTATTGTTCTGTTTCATATGCTGTATGAAAGTTTCTATTTCCTTGATAGGGTTTTCATTAGAACGAACAATCATTTGGAATGTATTATCTTTTTGTATCATCTGTTTCACCTCATCTGGCATGTCATTTAGAGAGACGAAAATTTTAATATTATACTCATATCCAGTATTTTCTCCAGCTACGCCTTTAACTGTATATTCCTTATTAAATAATTTTATTGTTGCCATATCCTTATAAATTTTCTTCCCCACTATTACACTATTTTTTTCATCTTGTCCCATCTGAGAACCTTTTAGCAAAGGTGGAGACCAATTTTTATTAAGGAGACCATTCATTATTACGTGGCCGATATCCGGAATAGTAATACGAATATCATTTGTAATAACACTAGCGTTTTTAAAATCAGATTCTATTAACGTCTGAAATTGTTCGAAATTGATTTCCCCCATATTAGTAAGTTGAACTAAATAGTAATAATTAAAATAACCATTTTTACTATCATAAAATTTCTCATCATAATAATCTCGCGTCGACATTGCGATCAGGATTGGCCATATTGTCAATACAAATCCAATAAATAGCATAATGAATATTGTTTTGTTCACCACTATTTCTTTTAATACTAGATTCATATATCCTCCTCATTTTAAAAACCGTGAAAAAGGTATGTATCCTTTTTCACGGTTTTTGTTGATTTTTATTTAATTACCATTTCCTTAGAAGTGTACGCACTATCCCCTACCATTATCCATTCATGACCCGAATAACCTCTGGTCACCGGTCCTTTGGATGCAACGCTAACGTTTATACGATCTGAAATTTTAGCATCATACAATGCTAACTCTTTAGAAGTCCCATCATCAAAGCTAGCTCTTACAGTCATCTTGTAAAAATGAGGTTCGTCCTTTTTTGCAGTATAGGCAGTTGCCTTAGCTTTTGCTCCGCTTCCTGTCCACGTTGCATTATTATCCCAACTAATCGAAGCAAATGAAACGGAAGAAACCATACCTAATAAAGAAGCAGTTAATCCTGTAACAGCTAAAGTTTTTGGAAGTAAGCTTTTCATATATCCTTAATCTCCCTTTTTAAAATATTCACTTAAATATTTAAGTATTTTTAGGCCTTGTCCCCATTATACATAAAGAAAGACTTTTTATATTAAAAAACCCTAATATTTACACTTTTAACAAAACCCTTACATTCCCATGAACTTTACGTCACAAAACAAAAAGATGGTATAAAACCAAAATTCACCCCATCTTTTTACTACCATTATTGATTTGACTGTATGCCAGGAAGAATATATTTCACAATCAATTCCCATCTATCCCCTGCATTCGGTATAATTTCAGACGCAATCACCACTACCAATTCCTTCTCTGGAATACAACAAATCATATTCCCACCATCACCCATAGCACAGTATGAAAAGATTCCATCTTCTTCTCGAAACCACCATAAGTAACCATATTGATTTTGGTTCATTTCTGTTGATTCTTTTATCCATGATTTTGATAGTATTTGTTTTCCATTATGAATACCTTCATTCAAATACATCTGTCCAAACTTAGCCATATCCCTAACAGTTAACGTTAGTCCCCATCCGCCTGTCGAAATACCATTTGGATCGTGAACCCACCCTTTCACATCTTTTCCGAATAAGTCATCGAATCCAAATGCTTTCATATTATAGTTTGGAATTTCTCTCATACCGAGTGACTGAAATAGCTGTTCATTCGCAAATTCACGCGCACTTTTTCCTGTTACGCTCGTAATAATTGCTGATAATAAATGAGCTCCTGCAGATGAATATTTAAAAGATCCAATTTCTCCGCCATTCCCCATCCTATTAAGTGTATACTATACCCAATCCTGTTGTGTACATAATTCTTCTAACGGTTCCTGCCAGTCTACAAAAGGATATGGCGCTGTCATTGTAAGTAAGTGTCTCACTGTTACTTCAGATGCCGTACGTTTATATTCAGGGAAAAACTCTATTACTTTTTGATCTACACTTTTTATATAGCCTTTATCTACACATATCCCAATTAACGCAGAAATAATCGTTTTTGTGACAGATGCTACATGAAATGCATTATCTGGACCTTGGCCGTTATAATATTTTTCAAAAACAATATTACCTCTCTGTACTACTAACATACCACTCATATTTTCATATTCTTCTTTTATAATCTGATCTAACTTTTCAGCAGTTTTCATTATTCTTTCCCCTTTAACCTATGATTAAAAAGGTTCGATAGGTACATATATATCAACTATATGTTTATGCTTTGGATGCTGCTTTGGATTATTTCTATATACTTCAAAAGGATACGAGTCTCTCGGTTTATATCCGCTATTTGGCAGCCATTCACCGTATAAGAAATCCCATGCTCCTTTATATTCATCTTGAAATATTTCAAAATGTCCTACTGCATATTTTCCAGAAGGTATTACCATTATTCCAACGTCGTTCGTTTCTACTGTGGATTCATCTGAAATTGTTACACATAGACTTGTTCTTAAATGATAGTCCTCAGTAAATTCATGATGATCGTGGTAAATGGTTAATACTTTCGTATCCTCAAATACATGATAGTTTTCCCCCGCTGCGTAATGAAATAATTTCTCTATCATTTTTGGAAAAGCTATCGTTAACTCTTCATATGTACCGATATGCCTTATGTATGCGACGTGTATATCGTCCGCTGTTACAATTTCAACATTCCCTCGAACCTTCTTACATTCATTGTATTGAGGAATTCCCCTTACGTCTTTGCAATTCTTGCTATTGTCGTTTCGATATTGAGATGGACTTATTCCGTAATGACTTTTAAATGCGCGGGAGAAAACTGCTGAATCTGTGAATCCGAAGTGATACGCAATATCTGTAATCGTCATATCTGCGCGATATGTAAGTAGATGTGTTGCCCTTTCGAGTTTCAAGCGATTCACATACCGAGATAATGGCTCATCAACTATTCCTTTAAAAATCCGATGAAAATGATACTTCGAAAATCCTGCTATATCAGCTAGCTCTTCAATGGATAATGAACTGTCTATGTTTGATTCTATATAATCTTGAACCTTATGTATGCGTCTTACATACTCATTTCTACTCTGTTTATTCTCCATACTCTTTATCTCCTCACAACAAAAAGAACCATCCTAGAATACTTTTAGGACGGCTTTCTATTCGTAATAGATTCTTCCATATTCTATTGTTAAATCGATATAATTTCACTATATTTTTTAAATTGATGGTAATGTGGCAGTATCCCGATTTAATTGAAAGAAACAACTATTTTTTTATAGCCCTACGCAAATTAATAATATTATTGGGATTTAGCTCCCATTGTCTCATAAGTTCTTTTTGTCTTGTTTTTAAGTCTTCAAATGGTTCTTCCACTATGTCGATTTTATTAAATTTCCCTTCGAAAACTAAAGCATTTTTTATCTTTTTATATCCACCAAAACCTAAGTCATCATTTAGTAACCAGACTACTCTCTGTATTTTTGCGAATAAAATACCCCCTGTACACATTGGACACGGTTCCAACGTGCTATAAATAGTAAACTTCTCATTTTTTATTTTTGCATCAAACATTGCTTCCCCTGCATTGCGAATAGCGTCTATCTCTGCGTGAGCTGTTATGTCTTTTTGTGGATGCACTCTATTTCTTCCTCTTGCAATGACATTATTATTTCCATCAACAATAACTGCTCCTACTGGATATGTATTTTCTTTTAATGCCATTTCAGCTTCTTCCAATGCCATCTGTAAAAAATATCTATCTCTTTCAAATTTCATATAGATCCCTCTTTTTTAGATGAAATTTTGTTACGGAAATTCATTTCGACTATCATACTACCCTCTATCAAGCTAACAAAATCAGTCATTCTTTATGCAACGGATAACGTTTTGATATACATTTAACTCAGTACGTTTAGGTAAAGCTTATTTCACTACACATGTTTCAAAAATAAAACTCTACTCCCGCCATTCCCATCATAATTTGTATGTACCGATACACCCTCTACCTCATCATCCCCAGCCTCAATTCGAAAACCGATTTCTTGATGAAACTGTATCGACTTTTTATTAGTTGGTGACGTAATTGCTTTTACAACTTTACGATTATTTGCACGAGCGACATCAAAGAAATAAGAATACAATGTCGATGCGATTCCTCTTCTTCTATACTTCGGATTTACACCGATAAAATGAACGTATGCTTCATCTTTATATGTTTGTGAAAAAAATCCACATAAGAAACCTAACGTTTCGCCCTCTTCTTCAATGATAAAACTCGTTTCTTGAAAGTGAACGAAAAACAATTTTGGCAACATGGCAGCCATGTCTCTCCCGCCCCACCAATCATTTAAAACAGAATGAATCTTTACATAATCTTCCCCTTGGATGTTTCTTACTCGCATATGTTTCTCCCTCTCACTCACTTCATTTTTTCATAAATTTTAATGACTGTTTCTACTAAAAGGATAAATACCCATATCCCGCAAAATACGAGAACGGACTGGAATATAGAACCTAGCATAACAATACTTATTAAACCTAATTCTGATCCTGAAATGGATATTTCATCAAACCCAAGATTATGTATAAATGGACCAGTAGAAAAAGCCATTAAAATAGAGCCTATTAAATAAATAGCACTCATTATTTTTAATATTTTTATAGAAAGATACGTAGTTTGTTTTTCTTCCACTTGTGATAATTCGATTTCTCCGCTTGCAATTCCTTTTTGCAAACAGTCCTCACATAGAAATTCTTCCTTAATTTTTTTACCACCGTGCAATGTACCTGTAATTTCTTTACAGCGCGTACACTTTCGATTTATCATTTTGTTATCACTCCAATCTCGTAAGATTATACTTATACAATTATTTTTACCTTATTATCCCTTTTATGTATTTTATAGAGAAATGTTGTGTTTTATGATTTCAAAACTCACATTTGGTTCGAAAAAATCTACTGTTCATTATGTATTAAGACCTAGTTGTTATGCGATTATTTTCCATTTATCTTCTTCAATGATTGCTGTTATCCAAAAAGGAGACCGTTATTTTTTACCAGGTGGCGGTATGGAAGGTAATGAAACAAAAGAAGATTGTTTGCACCGTGAACTACTAGAGGAATTAGGATGGGCGATTGAAATTGATCAATATATCGGTAATGCAGCTCGATATTTTTATGCAGAAAAGGAAGATACATATTATTTGAATGTTGGGTTCTTTTACATTGCAAATATGGTACAGAAACAAACTGCAAACTGTGAGGATGATCATGTTCTAAGGTGGATGTCTCCTTTACTTGCTGTAGAACTTCTCATTCACGATCATCAAAAATGGGCTGTTGAACAAGCGCTTTTAATACGAAAACAAAAATGATCTCCTTCTATATGAAAGAGATCATTTTTACTGTTAACTTACTTTTTTCAAATTGAGAGCAGGCTTTTTGATTCCACCTTTTTTTACAACATATAAACCGATGAAGATAATAAGCCCGCCAACTAGTTGCATCAAATTAATTTGCTCTCCAATGGTTACTGCCGCAAAGATCACTGCAAACAATGGCACAAGATACATATAAACCATTACTTTCGTTGAGCCTATTTTACTAATACCGACATACCACATTGCAAGTCCGAATATGGTCGCAAAGACGATTGAATATGCTAGTGATCCCCAGCTTGGCATATCTACTGGCCACGTTAGTGTGCTTACATTGAGTAAACAGTATATAACGAGAGGTCCAATTCCAATTAAAGTAGACCATGATGTAACTCTCATTGCGGAGTACTTTGTAATAAGAGGTTGTGCTAAAATTGGGTACCATCCCCACGCAATTGCTGCGACTAATCCAATTATATTTCCGAGCCACGCATACTCGTAAGTAGCTCCTCCTGTGTGTCCTGTTAATAAAACGAATGCTGCACCAATAAACGCTACGATGGAACCAATTTGTACTTTCATCGAAAAACGTTCTTGTTTGTGCAATACTGCTAATATCCCTGTAAAAATAGGGGACATCGCAATTAATAATGAGGCGTTCGTTGCTGAAGTATATTTCACGGATAGCATAAACATCGTTTGATACATTGTCGTACCAACGATGCCGACTGCTACTAATCGTAACCAATCTTTTCTTTCAATACGTAATGAGCGTTCCATCATAAAAGTAATAAGTAATAATACCGGTGATGCTACTAAAAATCGTAAACTATTAAATTGAATGGATGACATAAATGCCACGCCATACTTTCCTATTGTATAATTTGCTCCCCATACTAACGCAACTGATACTAGGAGCCATTCCATTTGCCATCGTTTCATCCGAATCTCCCCTTCCATATTTAGCATAGTAAAATTGGCTGGATATAACACCGTCCAATTGGCTGTTTTTTTACCCAGCCAATTTGCTATACTGGATTTATATAAGAGATACGGAGGCGTTTTTTATGGAATGGAAGCTAGATAATGACAGTAAAATCCCTATTTATCAGCAAGTTGTTGACTTTATTGAGAAACGTATTACATACGGAGAACTTCCTCCAGGAAGCTTCCTACCTTCCGAACGGAAATTAGCTACGCAGTTAAATGTAAACCGTAGTACAGTAACGACTGCTTATAATGAGTTACGTGCTATGGGAATTGTAGAAAGTACGACTGGTAAAGGTACACGTGTAAGTACACATATGTGGGGCGTTTCTCCAACATTAACGCCGAACTGGAGAAATTTCGTAGAAGGTGGTACGTTTTTACCAAACTTACCGTTACTTCGCCATATTCGGGCAGAAGTACAACAAAATGAAAACATTATTGATTTCGCAAACGGAGAACTCGGTTGTAATCTCTACCCACACGATCAACTACAAACAATTTTACGAGAACAACCGTTAACGCATTCATTAAGTTATGATCATCCGCAAGGCTATCTCCCGCTAAGACAAGCGATCGTAAAATATATGAAAGAATATTTAAAAGTTGAGGCAACTGAACAATCCATTATGATTACATCTGGCGCACAGCAAGCACTTCACCTTATCGTGCAATGTTTATTAAATCCAGGTGATGCCGTCGCTTTCGAAAGTCCATCGCACTGTTATTCCTTACCGTTATTCCAATCAGCAGGTATTCGTATTTTCCCATTACCTGTCGATGAACATGGGATTAATCCAGACGATGTACAGGAGTTATATAGAAAACACCGTATTAAAATGATCTTTTTAAATCCAAATTTCCAAAACCCTACGGGAACGATGCTTCATCCAAACCGTAGAAAAACACTGTTATCACTTTGCGCAGATTTACGAATTGCAATCGTTGAGGATGATCCATCCAGCTTGCTGACGCTAGAAAAGAAACAGCCTTGTCCTACTTTGAAATCAATAGATGAAAACGGAACAGTTATTTATGTACATTCTTTATCAAAAATGATTGCGCCAGGATTACGAGTCGGCTGGCTCGTTGCTCCGCAATCTGTAGTAGAAAGATTATCCGACGCACGGCACCAAATGGAATTAGGTATGAGCATATTCCCGCAGTGGCTTATGCAGCAGTTTTTCGAAACTGTACCATTTCAGTCGCATATCGTACCGTTACGAAAACAACTAGCAGAAAAAAGAGACGTTATTGTTCGAGCTCTAAACGAGCAACTTCATGATAAAATCTCTTTTTCAAATCCGACCGGTGGAATATACATATGGGGAAAATTAAAAGAACCGATAAACGAAAAACAACTTATTATGCAAAGCTTAAAACAAGAAATTGCTTTTATGCCAGGTAGTATTTTCGGCGCGAAAGATGGTTATATTCGTTTATCTTATGGAAAAGTGGATATTGATCAAATTGAGGAAGGCATTTCTCGTTTGCGGGAGGCTATTTTAGTTTGTGAAAAATAACTTTACATAAAGCCCTATCGTTTGACAAAAGAAAAATCTACCATTATTATCAACACGAACCTAGTTACCCCGCATTAACGGGCAATAAAACTCCCAGCTCAAAATTCAGCTGTAACAAAGAAGTTAGGTGGGAGATTAACTGCCCGTAAATGCCCGATTGGTTCAACTAATAATCAGTGGAGGATGAACCCCCCACTGATTAAAGTTTCACTTTATAGGAGTGATAAAAATGAAAATTTACGTTGATGCAGATGCTTGTCCTGTAAAAGATGTAATTATTTTTGAAGCTACGAATGCAGAAATCCCTGTAACCCTCGTTACTAGCTTTTCTCATTATTCTAATGCTCAGCAACCTAAAGGTGTGGAAACAATATATGTTGATTCCGGAGCAGATGCTGCAGATTACCGAATTATGCAGTTAGCAAAAAAAGAAGATTTAATCGTAACACAAGATTACGGTCTTGCTTCGCTCGCTTTAGCAAAAGGCTGTATCGTACTACACCATAAAGGCTATAAGTATACGAATGATAACATTGAACAATTGTTACAAACACGATATTTAAGTGCAATGGTTCGAAAAAGTGGTAAACGTACAAAGGGACCGAAACCATTTACAGCAGAAGATAAAGAGAAATTTAGAGAGCTCTTTAAACGTATGATCGCACTTTAAAAATGAATCGTCTATTTGCAAGGAAAACTTCGCAAAAAAAGAAGAGAATATCGGAATGAACATTCTCTTCTTGAGGTTTACCCGTTTAAAATGAAGGTAAATTATCTAAATTATTTTCTTTTATTCCATCCGGTTCACTACGTATAATATCTCTACCATACTTATGAAATACGTCCACATGAGCTAACTTCCCTGATTTTGCTTCACTAAGAGCAGTCGTATAATCTAACTCTCTCCCGCTACTTGTTTTAAAAGCAATCAAATCACCTCCATCATTTTTACGAACAGCAACAATTTGTTCTGCTCCTGAAGTAACTTCCTGAGCTATTTCAAATTGAGCTTGCTCTTCCCCTTGATGTAAATAATCATTATATACTTTTTCAAAGTCTTTTTTGTCCATTAAACTCACCTCCAAAACATTTTATTAGTATGGTTGGGAGGTGTTGGTTTTATGTAATTTGCTCTAAACTTTAGTATTTTCAAATGAAAACATAGTCCCCTCACTATTTGATTGTAAAGTGTATTTTATATCGAACATCTTTGATATATCTTCAATGTTTTTCAAACCAAGTCCCGTTCCTTTACTATTTATATCAAACCCAATCCCATTATCTCTAAAAGAAACAACATCTTCATCTATAATGATTTTGAGTTTTTTAGCTTCTGAATGTTTAAGGACATTTTGAAAAATATTATCAAATAGCCTTTGAATCCATAACTCATTACTATTCCATATCAACTCTTTATCTTGTGGATTATATACTAATTCAATTTTATGAATGCTATACAAATAGCTCCATTTTTTAATCATATTTTCTATTAAATTATGTATATTCACTTCATCATGCACAATATAAGTATTCTCTAAAGTTTCTGTAGATTGAATATTAAATTCGTTAGTTAATTCACTTATATATTGTATCTGATCATACAGTGATTCAAGTACTGGTACTTGTTCCTTGTACTCACATTCTAAATAATATAATTGTAATCTGACCGCTGTTAAGGGTGTATTAATATCATGCCGTAATTTATTTAATAGTTCCTTTTTTATTTGTTCCTGTTGCTGTAGTTCCAATTCTCGATAAGTTGTTCTTTCTATAAGCAAGTTTACTGATTTAATCAGTTCTCCCATTTCATCATCGCTTTTAACATCTATTATATTAGGGATTTTTTTATCACTAGCTAAATCTCGAATTGTTTGATTTAATATATTAATTTTGTTTAATACGGTGTTAATCGACTTTGAAAATACAAAAGCTAATACTAATAGTGATAATAAAAATATGATTAACATAGTAGGATATGCATAGGATTCGTGAAAAGGAATGTTCTTATTTTTAGTTTTAAAGACAACATTATAAATAACTGATACAAAGATACTAATCGACAACAATAACAGTGGTACGCTAATAATAGCGGAGAATAGTAGTAACTGATATTTTTTCTTTAAGTTCATTTCTTCATGTAGGTATTTAGTCTATACCCTTCTCCATATATGTTCTGTATAATATCACCTGTTTTATCATCAATTTTTGTCCTAATTTTCTTTATATGTACGTTCATGATATTTTGATTTCTATCTTCGAGTTGCCATAGGTAATCATAGAAATGTTCTTTCGATAAAATTCTATCTCTATTTTCATATAAATAGAAGAATATTTTACGTTCAATTGCTGTAAAAGCAACTTCATTACGCAAACCATTTATAAAAACTCTTTTATATTCTGCATCTATAAATAAATGGTTAATTTGCGTGAAGGTACCATATTGATTATCTAACATTTTCTGAATCCTTAACAACAGCTCTCTAGGGTCAAAAGGTTTTATCATGTATTCTTCCCCAATAGTCAAACCTTTTAGTTTACTATCCATATCACTCCGAGCTGATAGAAATATAATCGGAATATTTAATCCTAGATTTTTTATTTTCTTTGTAATTTGATAACCATCTTCTCCCGATAACATAACATCCATTATGACTAAATCAATTTCATAAATTACATCAAGAACTTTCCTTCCCTCTTTCTCCCAATACACATTATACTTCTCGCGCTGCAAAATTTTTTGTAATAAATCCCCTATAATTAAATCGTCTTCAACAATTAATATGTTATATACTTTCATTATGTAGACCTTTCATCGCTATAATAGCAATAGCTTAGTTCTTAACTACTTTATTATTAATAAAATCCATAGCAAATTTGTATATTTCATCAGGAGCGTATAAATAAATACTATGTGTACCTTCAATTATTTTCACATCAGCTATTAATAACTCGCTAGCAAACTCCTTATAGTCTTTGTTTTTTTGCTTTGTATACTTCGAATCTTTATTTTGCCTAGCAATTGCATCTATAAATAATATAGGTGTTTCTTTTGGGATTGATAAGGAATTTGATTTTTTACTGTTATTATAGCTTTGTAAAAGTTCTTGCTTCATATCATCATTAAAAGCCCTTTTATACGTAAGCGCTTTATAAACTTTTTTTTCCTGTTCGTTTAAAAAGGATTGCCTAATGACCTCAGGATTATAAGTAATAGAAGGAGCTAATCTCTGAAAACCAATTTTCGTTAAAATATTCATCCCCTTTATTTTTAATGAATCCACCATGCCTATTTTATGAGTTACGTACTGTTTGGGTAAACCAATATCTAATGCAATAATCCCTTTTACTTCACTTGGATATTTTTGTGCCCAATAAATAGCCTCAATACCCGATAGAGAGTGTGGTACTAAAATGTAAGGTGGTTTATTTCCACTTCGAATAAGCACTTCTCTCGTTTGTTCTAATATCGTATCAATATCTCTATCATCTTGAAAAACATCACTGTATCCATAACCAGCTCTCTCAATTACAGAAATCTTGTTTTCTTTCGAAAATTTACTATATAAACCTTTCAATTCATAAACAGGAGCGGCAATTCCAGATCCGGCCATAAATACAAACGTATCCTCACCGCTCCCCTCATTATAAACATTCACTTTTTTATTATCGAAATTAACAAGTTCACCTTTATTGTTCATTAATTTCGATTCCATTTTTAATTGATAGTTATGATATATAAATACAGCGCCTGTTCCAAAGAAACTAATACTAATACACATTAAAAAAATTATTTTCACTAACTTCATAGTTTTTTCATTTGACACCCCTTTCACTCTATACTGAAAGGGTACAATATAAAAATAAATTTCTAATAAATTTTTCTAAATTAATATCTATTCTTGGTTTCTAAGGCTGGACTATTTTTTAATACCTACGCAATCCCTTTAAAGTCTCCAATATATCATCTGTAAAGGCTGTACTACCCTCTGTCTCTAAAGCTCTGAAATATAAACTTCTTAAGAAAGCTCTAATATTTTGTACTAAAATATCATATTGAGGATGCGGGATGTCTTCAACAATTGCTATACTATGTAACCAATTGCTCCACTCTTCTTCAGTTAAAAGATTTTGGTTACGTAACGACATAATTGGTGCTACTAATCTCTCATCCTCAAAGTGAATGTATACGTAGTCATGTAAGCGGACCTTCTGACGAACGGCAGCTAGTATTGCATATGAGAACTCACGATTTTGGATTGTACGTGCTAAAGCATCGAGTGCATCTGCTGCATGTGCAGTAGAGTGCGCCCAGCCTTTCCCTTCTACATAGCCCCTTACATCTTCTTCTAAATATACATATTCCAGCACTTGTTCTGCTACACTGTACAGTTGTTCTTCGGATAACAACGGTTCTCTTTCATGAACAGATAAAATAAGTGGTGGAATTAATACGGAGAATGCACGTTTAAATACAGAGTCTGTTCCCTTTTCACCAATTTTATAAAATAAATAATCAGGACTAATTGCTTGTAACATTAATCCTCTTAACTCTTTTTGTCTAAATACATCATTTGTAATCCATGTGTGAAGCGTACTATAAATTAAATCATCACGTAATTCAGCATCAGGTGATCCGATATAATCTAGCATCCACTGCGCATATGGATATGCATCTACGTCTTCTGGTACAGCATAATTATTATTTTTAATTTGTAATAGTTCTTCTTTTAGTTCTAGTACTTCTGTCATTTTTTTATCCCCTTTAAATTTCTCTTCCTAAATTATTCCCTATTAGTATCATAAAATTAAACCCATTCTTAACGCAATATAAAATGGAATCATTAATTATCTTCACTATGTAACAGTTCTTCCAATGTTGCTTTAACTTCTTCTTCTAATTCATTAATCGTTCCGCTATAAAGTGTTCCTATGCTACTACTTTTTCGATATCCTTGGTAATAATACCAAAGCGAAATAGTACAGACTTCCCATGATTTTGAAGCATCATATTCAAAATTAATTTCTGATCTATATTCATACTCTAAACAATTCTTAGATGTTAGTTCTTCTAATTCATCACCGTCTATATCTCTTTTAATTGACAGCTTCAAATTTAATTTACCCTTTTGTGCAAAACGTTCTTCATATATTTTTTGATACTTACTGCAAATGTCTTCACTTATACTCTCTAGTTCCATTATTTTTTGTTTTAACTGTTCATTTATCTGTTCATTTTTGATTTCTAAATATTGTTCATCCTTCTCTTCATTCACTTTATTATTTTTTTGAAACCATCTAAACAAATGTTCATTCCCCCTATATAAACTGTATTAATGTCTTTTAAATAGAACTACTGGATCATCAAATTTACTATTTTCAAATAAAACATCTGCAAGTTCTTTCGGATTATGCTCATCTATATACATTTTACAAGCCGCGTGATACCTGTTTAAAAACATCTTCTCTGCTTCTTCATAACTTCCAAAAGCTTCAGTTTCCCGCTTAGCACCACGTTTTCTCGCAATCTCAAAATTTGTATCTACAAAGATTTTGTAATCAAATAAATGCGCAGCGTCTTTTTTCAATAGAAACGTTCCATCTACTATTAATATCATATTTTTCGTGGCCAATAGCGGCTCATTATGTACAGGCATATCCGTTATTAAGTTATGAGAAATCGTTTCATATTGTAAATTCCCGTTAGGTCCTAAAGGCATTAATAATCTTTCTTTGAAAGTTGTATAATCGTGTGCATCTTCATAATACCCTCTTGCAGATTCTTTTCCTTTTGCATAGCGAATCACTCTTGGATTATGAAAATCATCAATGCTGGCGCGTGTTACTGGTAATCCTCGTTTTTTTATTTCTTCCGCTAGTTCGTTTGCAAATGTTGTTTTTCCTGAGGCTGTAATACCGCTTACTCCAACTCTTATTGGATGGGTTAAGTTTAGCTTTACAATATGATCTGCAATTTCTTTGATTCGTTGTTTTCGGTTCATGATATCTCCCTTTATAATTAGTTGACATAATATAATTATAGATAATAATTCATGTCACTATTTGTCAGTAAATTGATATCCTTTCTCGAATCGCTGATATCTCGAAAAAATCATTGATATATTTTAAGTTATGATAGATATATTTGAAAAATCGTTGATATATTATTAGCTTACTTTCCCTTAAACCCTCGATATAAAGCAGTCCGTAATTCTTGTTTGTATTCTTCAATTTCTGGCATTTCGAGTTCTTCTGCTAGTCTGATAGCTAATTCAATATCATACGGTACTCGTACAAGTTGAATAGAAAAGCTCGCTGCTTCTTTTTCATTGTAAGTCCCTTCAAATATTAAATAGGAAGCTTGCGTTATTTCAAGCGGGTTTCCTACGCTACCGGCATTACATAACGTTTTCCCTCTGAAATTTTGAACGAACGCTTGGTGAACGTCACCGTAACAAACGACATCTGGTTTTCTTTCCCCTTCTATATTTTCCGTCAGATCACTATTTTCGAACATACTAATACGTTCTTCTCTTGAAGCGTGTGGTTGAATTCTTTCATATAAACTTCTCGGTGAAGCGTGAAACATACGAATGAATTTCCCACTCATATAAAACTCGATTGAAAATGGTAAGTTTCTTAAATAGTCATTTTGTTCTTCCGATAATTGTTTTTGATGCCATTTCAATGCTTCAAATTCAGTCGGCTTTGTAATAAAATCATCCCAGTTTCCCATTACGACTACTTCACATTGTTTACGAATGATTTCAATTGCTTCACTGGAATGAGGTCCTTTTCCTACTAAATCTCCAAGGCAAATAATGCGCTCGATCCCTCTTAATTTAATATCATTCAACACGGATTCTAATGCTTGAATATTACCGTGAATATCTGAAATTACTGCTATTTTATCCATATAAATTACTCCTTTATTTATTAAATTCGCTTGATTGATACCATTTTGGAATATAAGATGAAAAATGATTATGATCTTCTAAAATTCCATTTAATCTTTCCTTCATATCATCTACTAAATGCGGTGTACTTCGATTCGTCCAAACGATATCCGCTGGGAATGTCATCGCGACGTACAATGTATACAGTTTCCAAAAATGAAGCGATGGTTCGCCTCCGAAATAACCGTGAACTTGTCCAACCGCAAATGGTTTACTTATTCTTATAGTAAAAATCGCTACGTTATAAAAATCGTGTATTGGATCACCAAAATCATATCCACCAAAATCGATAACGATAAATTCCTTATTATGAATCATGCTATTTGCTGGATGGAAGTCATCATGTAAAAATCTTATTGGACGATTTTCCAATAAATCTTTATGATTTTCTACAAAGGTTAATACTGGCTTCAAATCCAGAAAATTCACCTCGTAATCTGTTAGTGCCTCTATGTATCTTTCGTATTTATTCCATCTAGATGTTTCCCATTTATTACTTGCACTTTCTCTTTCAATTGAGTGAATCCTCTTTAATACTTCCCCTGCTTTTCTTCCTGCCATATACTGTTCTTCCACCGATAACTTCGTTAAACCTTCTTCACCATTTATACCTCGGGTCCATTCAAATACTTGAACACATTTATTTAATTTCTCAATTATTATGAAATGAATTAACTTGGGTGTTGGAATATGTAATGACTCTAATTGTTTCATATACGTATATTCTTCTTGTTTACGTTCAAAATGAACAGCATCACATACTTTTACAAAATAGGTTTCTTGATTCTTTAATTCAATTTTATACTTCTCTTCATGTGAAAAACCTTTTGAAATAGCTGTACACGTTGCAATACGAGGCCATTCTAGTATTCTCTCTATCTCTCTAAGTATTTCTTCCACAACGTTCACCTCTATTAATATATGTACAAACTACCTAGCACTTCATGTTCTCGTTTATTTCCATCTTTAAACTCTACTGCAAATGGATTTTCGCCATTCTTATTCAAATGTTCTAGTACTAGCCCTTCTCCAATCGGTTCACAAAACTGCACATGAATATCTCCAAATACTACACTTTGACACTCAGCATTCCATTTTTCATTTTTCACAACTAAGCTTGTAGATAGCTCCATTACTTCTTTCCATTTCCGTACTGTTTCTCGAACATTTTTTACTGCGTAATGAATCGTTTCAATTTGTTGCACTTTGTTTTTATGTTCAGTAATCGTCCCACTGTTACGTAAATCGTTTCTTCTTTCTTCGTCCGTTTCATTCCACTGTATAAAGAAAGGTAATTTCGGTCCGTTCTCTTCTTGCTTAACGAATAACATTTTCCATTCTAAAAATCGGCCATCTTTTCTCATACGTTTCCCTTCAAATGGCCCTATCGTATGTAAGCCGTACTTATTAAAGTTAACTGCTAGCTCCTCAATTGCATCTGTTCGGATCGCGATTTGTAGCATTCCTTCTCCATTTTGTAGTTTCACCACTGTTTCTTGTACTAATGGATTTTCTACTTCTTTCGCTTTTTCTTCATGTTGAACTGCTAAAAATTCAATATATGATAAATCAAAATAACTTAAACTATTCCAAGTACCCCAATTCGTATGCTCTCCGCCTAATACAGTATGAAATCCAAGTTCCTGCATTTGTTTTGCCGCTTCCTCCGGTGTACCATGAACTGCGTGAACGAGATGATCAAATCGTAACATGTCTTTCTCCCCTTTCTCTCCATCCTTTTATTGTATATTTTATTTTTCTTTCATTCAATTCAAAAACTTTAAAACCCAGTTGATTTATACGATTAATATGTATTATAATGAAACAAATTTAATTATTGCTGATTGGAAAAACCAAAGGCACTTTTCTCATACGGGAAAAGTGTCTTTTTCATTTATTATTACAGGGGGATTATTTATGCAGAAATTAATTGTCTTTGCTATTATTGGATTTTTCGCTCAATTGATCGATGGAGCACTTGGAATGGCGTATGGAGTAACGTCTTCCTCTTTATTATTAATGTTTGGTATTGCACCAGCTGTTGCATCTGCATCAGTTCATTTAGCTGAAGTCGTTACAACTGCAGCTTCCGGCGCATCTCATATCAAATTTGGAAACGTTGATAAATATACAGTTTCCAGGCTTACATTACCTGGGGCAATTGGCGCATTTGTTGGGGCATGTTTTTTAAGTAATTTGCCCGGAGATGTAATCAAACCATACATTTCCATATTTTTATTTACTTTAGGGGTTTATATTTTATTACGATTCATCATCCAAAAACAAATTGTCACTTCAAATAAGCGTATGTCTGCAAAACAACTTGTGCCACTTGGTTTATTCGCTGGATTCGTTGATTCAACTGGTGGCGGTGGTTGGGGGCCCATTACGACACCTGTTCTTCTAGCAAGAGGAAATGAAGCTAGAAAAGTTATTGGATCTGTAGATACGAGTGAATTTCCTGTTTCACTCGCTGCAACAATCGGCTTCTTCATCTCACTTGGCTGGGAACAAGTAAGCTGGGTTTGGGTATTTGCGTTAATGCTTGGCGGTATTGTCGCAGCTCCAATTGCTGCATGGTTAGTCCGCATCGTTCCACCCCATTTACTTGGCGTATTAGTTGGTGGTCTTATTATCTTTACAAATATTCGTACACTGCTTACTACATTTAAAGTGGATCCAACTGTTATTTCACTTTCTTACGTTGCAGTTGGTCTTGTCGTTATTATTTCTATTTTCATTGCTGTTCGAAATCATTCCAATCGCCCTCACGCATCAACGGCTGAGTATCCAAATGATCAGAAGCAAATGCTACCATAACTATAAAAAAATACCGCTCAATTTAGAGCGGTATTTTTTATTTTTCTATTTTCCAATTAATCATCGTTTCTGTAGCATTTACTCTCTTCATATGTAACTTTTCTAAAACACGCATCGAACTATAGTTATCTATGAGTGTCTCTGCAATTATTGTTTCTACCTCTCCTGTTTTGAAAGCCCAATCGATTAGTTCTTTTACAGCTTCTGTTGCATAGCCCTGATTCCAATATTTCTCAATAAATCCATAGCCAATTTCTACTGTTTGATCCTCGTTTGGTTTCCCTTTAAATCCAATATCTCCTAAAACGCTATCATCTTCTTTCCGAAGAACATACCACGCCCCCCATGGTAATAAAGCCGAATCTTGTTTTACATTCTCTACATGCCCTACAATATGCAGACCGCTATTATATCCTTGCTCGTTAGCAACTTGAATACTCTCTTCTGTACACGGCACTATATAGAGCCTTTCTGTTTCTAATTTCATTTTGATTTCCCCTTTTTGCTTAAACGTTACTCTAATTATAACAAATAATATGACTTTATCATGAATGTCGAATTATATTTTTCTGAATTTTCTTTTTATTTAGAGGGTTTTTCAATATTTTTTGCGAAACATTTGTATAACAATTTTTTCTTTGCTTATTGCTACATAATAGTAGGTTCGGGTGGAGTTTTGCAAGCGTTTCCTATACAATAACCGATATTTTTTGACTTTTCCTAACAAAATATCTTGCAATATATTCAGAAAGTCATTACAATTGCCATATATTAAAAATCTTAGCAATATATAAATCCTCATCAATCCGATGAGGTAGAGGTTGCGACTTTTAAGAGTACGACGGACGAGACACAGAGAATGTCAGCTGACTCCGTTTGAAAGGAAAAGTTGCCGAAGTTTATATTTCTTCTCTGGAAATATGAGCTGGGGCTGTCTCCGAAAGGAACAGAACTGTCACGTTTACAAAATTACCGTGTAAACGTGGGGTGCTATCTTAACGGAAGGGTATGATGGGGTGGTTATTTGTGAAACGTTCCGCCAAATTCCTTTGGCGGTTTTTTGTATTTTTCTCCCCCGCTCCTTCCTAACCTACAAGAAAAGGAGTGTTGAACATGAATAGCGCAACAAATCAATCTACCTCTAAAACGCAAACTACACAAGGACAAGGTGAATTAAAACGCGGATTAAAATCGCGTCACCTTACGATGATTTCTCTCGGCGGTACAATTGGTACCGGACTATTTCTTGCCAGCGGTGGTGTCATTCATTCAGCTGGTCCTGGCGGCGCATTAATCGCATACGCCGCAATTGGAATTATGGTATATTTCTTAATGACAAGCTTAGCTGAACTTGCAGCTTACATGCCTGTTACTGGATCTTTTAGTACGTATGCAACAAAATTTGTTGATCCATCACTTGGTTTTGCACTTGGATGGAACTACTGGTATAACTGGGCGATTACAATTGCGGCAGAACTAGCGGCCGTAACATTAATTATGAAATTTTGGTTCCCAGATACCCCTTCTCTTATTTGGAGCGGATTATGTTTAGCTATTATTTTCCTTTTAAACTATTTATCTGTTAAAGGGTTTGGTGAATCTGAATATTGGTTCGCACTTATTAAAGTAGTTACAATTATTATCTTTTTAATTGTCGGCTTTATGATGATTTTCGGAATTATGGGGGGCGAAACTGTTGGCTTCAAAAACTTCACTGTTGCTGATGCACCATTTAACGGTGGTATCATGGCAATTATCGGTGTATTTATGGCAGCTGGTTTCTCCTTCCAAGGAACTGAATTACTTGGGGTAGCTGCTGGTGAAACTTCTGATCCAGAACGTAATATCCCGAAAGCAATTCGTTCGATCTTTTGGCGTATTCTTTTATTCTATATTCTTGCGATTCTCGTTATCGGTTTATTAATTCCTTATACAACTGAAAGTCTTGCCGCAAGTGATGTAACAGTAAGTCCATTTACACTTATTTTCGAAAAAGCGGGCGTTGCCTTTGCTGCTTCTGTTATGAACGCTGTTATTTTAACTGCTGTACTATCTGCTGGTAACTCTGGTATGTATGCATCAACTCGTATGCTTTGGGATTTAGCTCGCCAAGGAAAAGCACCAAAATTTCTTGGTAAATTAGATAGCCGCGGTGTACCTGTTAACGCGTTAATCGTAACGTCAATTGTTGGTAGTATTGCTTTCATTGCTTCTTTATTCGGTGACGGAGTTGTATACATTTGGTTATTAAACGCATCCGGAATGTCTGGTTTTATCGCATGGGTTGGCATTGCAATTAGTCATTACCGTTTCCGTAAAGCATATATCGCACAAGGAAAAGATTTAAATGACTTACCATATAGAGCAAAATGGTTCCCATTCGGTCCACTCTTCGCATTTACTCTTTGTATTATCGTAATTTTAGGACAAAACTATGGCGCATTTATGGGTGAATCAATCGATTGGAACGGCGTACTTGTTTCTTACATCGGTTTACCACTCTTCTTAGTACTATGGTTAGGATATAAATTTACGAAAAAAACAAAAGTGATTCCACTCGATAAATGTGAACTAAAATAAAGTGAAACGAGCAAACAAATTTGTTTGCTCGTTTTTTGTTGCAAACCTCTTTGCTTCCCTATTGCTCCTGTTTTTGCAATAATAAAGGAAATATAAATAAAGGTTGGGATACAATGAACATTCGCATTACTGATGAAGCAAAAGCAGCTATACATAGATTAGAACGTGAAGACAAAAAGATCATTCGCATTAGAGGGACAATGACAAACTCTTGTAGTATTTTCGTTGATGTCGATTTAATTTGGGATACATATAACGCAGATGATGTTGTATATGAAGATGCAGATCTTATCGTACAAATGGATTCATTCACGAAAGACTACACTGGTGATACGGTGAAACTTGATTATAAGACGACAGGGTTTAGTATTACGACTCCGAGTGAGACGTTAGTTTATGGATTGTCGATTAAAAAATAAAAATTGTTTTCATTTGACCACCGAGGTGAAAAAATGGGTAAATATGTTCCGTTAAAATTTTTATTTAACGAAGAATTAGCAGAAAAAATGGCTGATTCTATTTGTAAACACGATCCTACTTTCTCTAAAAGAAACTTTGTATCTTCCGTAACATGTAAAGTTGAAAATTTAGAGTTAAAGCAGCGTATTGAAGTAATAGCAGATGAATTACATAATGCATTACAAAAAGATTTTAATGAAGCAATACATATATTACTAAAAACATTAGGCCCAGAAAATACAACAGAAGTAGGCACATTTACAAACGGATATATGTACATGCCTCTTGCAAAATACGTTGAAAAATATGGACTTAACGACTTTGAAACCTCATTCAACGCCATGTATGAAATAACGAAAAGAAATACTGCTGAATATGCCATTCGGCCTTTTCTTCAAACATACCATGAAGACACACTAGACATATTGCAACAGTGGATTCATGACGAAAACAGCCACATTAGAAGATTAGTTTCTGAAGGTACAAGACCAAGGCTTCCTTGGGCTAAAAAAATAGGAGCTCTAAAAGATGATTTTAAGTACAATTTACAGCTTCTTGAACCATTAATGAATGACCCTTCTAAATATGTTCAAAAATCTGTAGCCAATCATATTAACGATATTACGAAAGAAGATAAAGAACTCGTTTTTCAGTGGTTACAGCAATTACGTGATAAACAGCATCCTATTAAACCTTGGATTATAAAACATGGACTAAGAACAGTAATAAAAAGTGGTACTTTACCAAAAAATTTTTCTTTTTAAGTATTTTAAACAAAACTGCTTATGCTTCAAAAATGAAGCATAAGCGGTTTTCCTTTTGAATACAGAAATAACAAACATAAAAAGTACTTTAAATTTCTTCTTTATATCATTATTTTACTAACTCTTCTATGTTATTACTTTCCTTAATTTTTTCGGATGATAGCCAGAGTGAATAACTTGTTCCATCCTTGTTCCTTAAATATATGTTAAATTCCTTATTATATAGTTCTTCTTTAAGAATAGTGACTACCTTTCTCAAATCATCTATTACATATGGATCATTTCTATATTTTATCTCACTGTCATTGAAAACTAATGTCAATTCATACTCTAGACAATTGCCGTCTTTCGGGTGTGGACAAGTAATATCCTCAATTTCAAAACGATCATTTTGAATTTCATTTAACCTTACGCCTACTTTTGTTTCAGTTTGAACCAAATATGTCCAATAACCGCTTACTGTGTTTTTCATTGTTAAAAGCAGTTCTTCTTTCGTTATAGCTTTTTGCACATTTTGAAAAGGCAAGCCTATAGATTCACCATTATAATCCTCAATTTCAAGTGTTGTTATCTTTCTATTACTCTTCTGAATGAATTGGATTAGAGCATATAAACGATCTAATTCTTTTGATTCAAATTGACTGTAATCAATCTTGTCACTCATTTTTAAAGTTAATAATAACTTATCCGTTGGTTTCTCCTCTATATCATCATCCACTATATATTGAAAAACATTTTTATTTTCAGGTTCCACGTAACCTAATTTTTTAATTTCTTCTAGCATTGGTTTAAATTTCTTATATTCCTCATATGTTTTTTTTCCGTATTGATATTCATCACCTTTTATTCTTGAATATAAGAAGCCATCTACCTCTACTCTAAATTGAATATTTTTGTTATTTTTTGCTTGAACAGTATGATATGTATGCCCCATATTCCCTTCGTTTATAGCACCCCAATGTGTTACAATCACATCAATTCCGTGCTTTTTTTTCACATATTTTTTCACCTGATCGTCATCTTTATAATTACACCCACTTAAACATAAGAAACATAACAATACTAACATTACATTTTTCATTCTTTTCATATAGCACCTTGCCCTCTTTTCGCATAAACAAAATATTCCATATATAAAGAATACTAAATCGCTGAATGTTTTCAAAGAATTAAAATATTTTTACACTCGGTTTATATATCTATTTCTTTTATTAATGGCTCTAATAAGTTTTAATATTGATAATCGAATATAATAAAAAGAAACCTAAATTTAAGGTTTCCCATTTTTACCAACAATTTAAATTTTAATAGATATTTTTTAGCCAAGTAATAATTCGTAGTACCTGAAACGACTCAAACCAAGTAATGAAAAACAGAAAAACAAAGAAAGAGATAAGTGATATGAATTTTAATCTTCCATCTTCACGTCTAGCAATCGCTATAATACTCAGAACCACTCCAATTAAAAAAGAAATATATCCTAATAGGATAATAGGCTCAGAATAGCTATCTATTATCCTATTTAATCCAAATAATAACATTCCAAAAGTCATCAAGGTTATTGAAAATACACTAAATTTCTCCATAATTCAACCTCCAATATAATTTTACTATTTTATGGAGAGAATAATTTTTTTATGCGTATGGATGAACAATTACACTATAAAATTAGATAACTCAATTTATTTTTTCATTAAACAACTGCCTTCTTTTATACCCTCAAAGGATTTTCACTCAATTAACCCGAATATATAAATAACAATTCTCACAAGGAGTAACTTTATATGAATCTATTCGAACACGAAACATAAAACCGTTCCACTTTAATAAGAGGTCCTCCCTTTTTCTTTTCTCATCATATCATCCATTAAAAAAATAGGAGGACATAATTATGAAACGGGATCCATTATTTTTAACTTTATTAGAAAGTGCAAATACACATTTTAGCGGCTGGGATTTTTCTTTCATTTCAGAAACAGGTCGAATGAAGAGCGAGCCTTTATCGTGGTCATACGGCAGTACTGCTTTTCAGCTTATGCAACGTGCAGAATCAATGCTCGATATGGGTACTGGCGGCGGAGAGTTTTTATCTATGTTACAACCGTTCCCGTCAACTATATTCGCTACTGAGGGCTACGCTCCAAATGTGCCAATTGCTCGAAAGAAATTAGAGCCTTTAGGGGTTACCGTTGTAGAAGTGACCGATGATACTGCTTTGCCATTTCAAGATGGTCAATTTAATTTAATTATAAATCAACATGAATCGTATGCTGCTTCTGAGGTAAACAGAATTCTTTCTCCAAGTGGCGTTTTTCTTACACAACAAGTTGGCGGTCTTGATTGCGCGGAACTTAATGAGCAGTTTGGCTCACCACTAAATAGCGAATTTGCAAGTTGGTCTCTCGAAACCGCATGCAGTGAGTTAAAGCAAAATGGATTTACTATCTTAGATGCAAAAGAGGAATTCCCTTTCCAACGCTTTTATGACATTGGCGCTATCGTCTATTATTTAAAAGCAATTCCGTGGCAAATTCCTGATTTTACTGTTGAAAGGTATTGTGAGGAATTATATCGTATACATGAAATCATCTTACAAAAAGGTTATTTTGATGTGAAGCAACATCGTTTTATGATTAAGGCGATTTGTAGCTAACAAAAAGAGGTGGCAAAGCCACCTCCTTTTTGCTCCGTTTACATATGTTCTCTACTCTTTCATAATAAGAAAAGTTATATCATGCATATTACAATTATGACCAATGAATTGTATTTCTGAAACATATAATCACCTCGCATATATGATAAGAGCAAAAACGTGATTTTTCACTTTCCTCTTCTATTGAGAAATGAGTTGTTTTTCATATCGCTTGTTCGCATCATCTTCTGTCAAACATGCAGTTGTGTAATGAATAATATTCCGGTTATCATACGTAAACATATGTTCTAACTTATTTTCTTCTGTTAATACTGTCGGTAAGTATTTTGGTAAATTGCTAACTACTCCTCTATTATCACCATCTAATATCCAATCAATTTCTTTCCATTCTAATAGACCTTCAGCCGTACGTAATGGTGTATTCATTTGCATTCCATCTGGCAAATCAGCAACGAACACATACATTCCTTCACTAGCCTTGGGCTCATCTTTACCTTTAAAATCAACAGTCCCTTTATACGTTACACTTGAAAGTTCTATGCCCGTTTCCTCAAATGTTTCTCTAATTATTCCTTCGTATGGCGTTTCATTATCTTCTATTTTTCCTCCAACACCATTCCACATCCCCATATTCGGCTTTTTATTTCTATTTAATAGCAGTATTTTATCGCTTTTTCTAATAAAGCAAATTGTGTATTTGTACATACGATCATTTCCTTTCATTTTCCACATGAGTTATTTGGCTTATTTTCAAGTAAAAACACTCGCCTTACAATTCCTTACTACATAATATATAGTACAACTTTCATGCGTAAGCACTTTACGTCAAACGAGAGAATCCTTTTTAGAAAGGAGAATTTAAAATCGATAATATAAACAATGAATTTCTAAACCAATATTACAACAGCCTCGTATGGTTAAACGATACACACTGGTTCGGGGTTCCAATCTGTAAACTTCCCTCTGATCTCTTTTTGTATCAAGAAATCATTTATGAATTAAAGCCCGATTTAATTATTGAATGCGGGACTTTTCACGGTGGTAGTGCACTGTATTTAGCTTCTATGTTAGATTTAATTGGAAAAGGTCACGTACTTACTATCGATATAACTCCGCAGCCAAATCGACCATCACATAATCGGATTACGTATTTAACAGCATCTTCTGTTTCTGTGCAGGCCATCCAAACAATAGTAAGCATGCGCAAACCTGATGATGTGGTTTTAGTTATTTTAGATTCTGATCATAGTAAAGAGCATGTATCCAAAGAACTATTACTATATAAATCTATCGTCACTACTGGCAGTTATATGATTGTAGAAGATACCTCCATTAATGGACATCCGCTTCTTCCCGATTGGGGTCCTGGCCCGATGGAGGCTGTGGATGAGTTTTTAACTAAAAATAATAACTTCATAATCGACGAGTCTAAACATAAATTTTTCATATCATTTAATCCAAAAGGTTTTTTAAAGAAAATAAAGTGAAACTTTAATAAGTGGGGTTTTGCTCCTCTCCCACTTATTCTATTATTTTCATTTTTGAAAAAGGATAATATACAAATTCCACCTTGCCAATTATGTTATCTTCTTCAATATATCCTAAGCCATTTCGACTATCTCTACTTACTTCGCGGTTATCTCCCATTACAAATAACTTATTTGGCGGAATTTTTGTCTTTTGAAAGTTATAAAACACTTGTGTGTTGTTAAATAAATCTTTGTTTGTATATGGTTCTTCTTGCTTTTTATCGTTCACATATACCTTTCCGTTCGTTATGTTAATTACATCACCAGGAAGCCCTATTACACGTTTCACATAATATTTCGATTCATCCGCTTCCTTTATAATGACAATTTCTCCGTGTTGTAAATTAGAAAGACGTACTACTGCTTTATTTACAAATACGTAATCTTCTTCATATAAAGTCGGCTGCATCGATTCCCCTTCCACCTTACATAAAGTAAAAGAATGGTAGCCTATGACTATCACCAATATAAATAGTATGTACTTGCCCCAGCCTCTCTTAATCTCCTTTTTCATATCCATTCCCACCTTATAAAGCGCTTTTTAACTCAAAAAATATATCACTGCACAATATGTTTCCATGCAGTGATACTATTTTTACTGTGCCTTGTTCGGTTGTTCTACTGGAATTGAATTTGCATTTGATCTATTTGTTTTTAACTCAAAATACGCATCCAAAATTTCTTTACCAATCGCAGAATTAATTCCTGATTTATCATCATTCACCCATGGTACAACAACTGAAAAAGCTACTTCCGGATCAGCATCATATGGTGCATAACCGGCAAGAGTTAAATTATAACATTTTTTTCGGTTGTTGTTCTCATCTCTTCCAATATCACTTTCTCCACCATATACTGTCTCAGCTGTTCCTGTTTTTCCCGCTGGTTTATATGGTAGACCTTTAAACGTTCCGGTACCTGTTCCGTCAGCTTCTTGAAAAACTCTTCTAAATCCTTCTTTTACATGATTAATGTACGAAGTGTCCATATCCACTCGATTTAATACAACTGGTTCAATCGACCGAACGACTTTTCCTACATCCTCTGGTCTATTCGGTTGCTCTCTAACTTCTTGTACAATTTGTGGTTTCATTCGGTAACCGCCATTTGCAATGGTTGAAATATATTGTGCAAGCTGAAGCGGCGTATATGTATCATACTGTCCAATCGCGTAATCAAGTAAAAATCCGGGTATGTTATCAGTTCTACCTACTTGACCAATTGATTCATTTGGCAGGTCAATACCAGTCGACACACCTAGGCCAAATTGTCTAAAATAGTAGCGCATTTTATTAAATGTTTCTTGTTTAATGTCTAATGGATTGTTTGGGACATAATTAATGCCTGCCATTTTTAAAGCCGTATTAAACATATAAACGTTCGATGACACTTGCAAAGCTCTTAAATCATCAATATCCCCAAATTCTTTCCACGATTTCTTCGGCTTAGAACTTCCTTTAAAATACATTGGTGCATCAAAGAAATGTGTATACGGCTTAATCGCTTCTGTTTGATATCCAGTTAATAAAGTAGCACCTTTTACAGTTGACCCTAACTCATAAGAACTTGTCATCGTTCCTAATGCATAATCTTCTATTTGCATACCGCCATCTTTATTTACAATTTTCTTTCCTGCCATTGATAAAATTTGACCGTTTTTCGGATTCATCATTACTACGAACGCACGATCCATCATCGGCTCTGCAGCATGAAAGGCTCGTAAATTCTTTTCAAGGCTTCCCTCTACTCTTTTCTGTAAATCCATATCGACTGTTAACATCAAGTTATTTCCACTTTTTCCTTCAGTCACTTTTTCTGTTCGAACAATCTTCCCTGCTTTATCCGTAATATTTTTAGACTGTTCTTTCGTTCCGTGTAGTGCATCTTCGTATTGTTTTTCGATGTAACTTTTACCAATACGGTCGTTTCGATTATAATCACGAACTAAATAATAATCTAATTGTTCTCTTGGCAACCCTTCATTTTCATTAGAAACGCTACCTAGTATAGAGCGCAGTATTTTATCATTTGGGTATTCACGTTCCCAATCTACTGTTGTATCTACCCCCGGTAAACTTGCCAACCTTTCACTAACGACAGCATATTCATTTTGACTTACATCTTTTTTAACGATTTGCGGCGTCATTTTATATCCCGCATTCATTTTGCTTTTAATGGCTAGTACTTCTAGGTCTTCTTTTGAAAGTTCACTTAATTCTTCTTGTGTAATTCTTTCCCTACGTAACTCTTCAACTTTTTTATCTAATTCTTTCCCTTCTATCTCCTGCTTTCTAAATTTACTCTCATCTTCTTTCGTTACTTTCGCTGCTGCCCGCTTTTCATTTAACTGCATCCAAAAATCCTTTTTATCTGTTTCTGTTAACTTGTCTATGTCCTCTTGCGACATTTCAATTAGCTTAGCTAAATCTCTTGCTACTTGTAAAACTTCTTTCGAGTCTACTCCTCTCATTTTCGTATATGTAACGGTTCGCAATGGTTTATTATTTACAATAACGTGACCTTGCCGATCAAACATTTTCCCTCTAGGAACGGGAGTGCTTACCGTTACATCTTCCTTTTTATTTACTTCATTTCTATACGTTTCTCCATCAATGATTTGTACTTTACCTAATTGAATTATAATAGTTGAAAATAAAAGAAAGACAATAAAAAATAGTACATTTAACCGAAATGGAATATGAGTCTTTTTCTTTTTCGATAGTTTTTTCTGCTCCTTTTTCTGTCTCATTTCGCTCCCTCGCTTCATTCTATTAACATTTCTACGCAAAGTCATTATG
>NZ_WEII01000042.1:0-43571 GCF_009183805.1 Bacillus sp. B2-WWTP-C-10-Post-4
GTATTAGGCACGCCGCCAGCGTTCATCCTGAGCCAGGATCAAACTCTCCAATAAAGTTAGTTTGTCTAGCATCTAAAATAAAAATTGACGTTTCACGTTGTTTGTTTCGTTCAGTTTTCAAAGAACTTGTCCGCCACTTCAGAAGCGACTTCATCATATTAACATCTTCATTTTTCGATGTCAACTAAGTTTTAAAATTTCTTTTTTGTCGTTTTCTGCGTTTCCGCATCAGCGACGTTTATTAATATACCATCACAATTTTTAAATAACAAGTGTTTTTTTATAAAAATATAAAAAAATTATCTACCCTACTTTCTTCTATAGAAATAACTATTATCCTCTCTACTAAAAATAGTTATTCTGATTGTATATTACTACACTTCATTCAACTAAATTGAATTTCACAATACCTTCCCAAATTTTCATTCTCTTCTATATTAAGGTTTATAATAATTATCCTTCTATAAAATAACTATACAAATTAGCCGTAAGAAAAAATCCCATCTACATTAAACAGCCACTCGCGCGCATTATCCCCTTCCTTCTCATTCGAAAATTCCCCCCTACAAATTAACAACATTCCAATCCTAATATAAACTTAAGGGCATTGTTAGAATTTTTTTACATTTAATTAATGAAAAATATCCATTTTTTGTTATATAGTAAGAAAGGACGCACTCAACTATAAATAAACCAATGGAGGAATTATTTTATGGATAGGTTAACAAAGTTTTCATTAAAAAACCGAGCTGCCATTATCATCATGATCTTTCTCATTTCCATACTCGGTGTTTATTCCGGCTCTAAATTACCTATGGAATTTTTACCAAGTATCGACAATCCGGCAATTACCGTCACAACCTTATCTCAAGGACTCGACGCTGAAACGATGACAAAGGATGTAACTGATCCTCTCGAAAAACAATTTCGCAATTTAGAACACGTCGACACCATTACTTCTTCTACATACGAGGGATTATCACGTATCGACATTACGTATACATCAAAAGCAAACATGAAAGATGCAGCACGCGAAGTCGAAAAAGCCGTCAATACAATTAAATTACCTAAAGATGTAACCAAGCCCGTAGTTAGTCAATTAAACACTTCTATGATTCCACTCGCTCAAATTACTATCCAGAAACAAAACGGTTTTTCAAAAGCAGATGAAAAACAAATTGAAAAAGAAATCGTACCACAACTCGAAAACATTGATGGTGTTGCCAACGTTATGTTTTTCGGAAAATCCACCTCTGAATTATCTATCGTACTTGATCCGAACCAATTAAAAAACAAAAACGTAACATCACAGCAGGTACTAACTGTTTTACAAGGAAAAGAAACTTCTACTCCAGCTGGGGCAATTACTGTTAATCAGGAAGAATACAACCTCCGCGTCATTGGGGACATAAAAAATGTAAATGACATTAAAAACATCACTGTGGCACCCCAAGTGAAATTGCAAGACATTGCTCAAATTGAAATTAAACAACACTACGATACAATTTCACATATAAACGGAGAAGAAGGCACAGGATTAATCATCATGAAAGAACCGAGTAAAAATGCAGTTGCCATTGGAAAAGAGATTGATAAAAAAGTTAAAGAGATAGATAAGGAATATAAAGATCAATTTTCTATTAAACTTTTGGCTTCAACCCATGAACAAGTTGAAAATGCTGTTACTAGCATGGGAAAAGAAGTAATACTTGGAGCAATCGCTGCAACTCTAATTATCTTAATCTTTTTACGTAACTTCCGAACAACACTCATCGCTGTTGTCAGTATTCCATTATCTATTTTATTAACACTCTTTTTACTACATCAATCTAACATTACGCTTAACATTTTAACCCTCGGTGGTTTAGCTGTTGCGGTTGGGCGTCTCGTCGATGATAGTATCGTTGTCATCGAGAATATTTTCCGCCGTTTACAAAAAGATTCTTTCTCTAAAGATATCATTCTCGATGCAACGAAAGAAGTCGCAGTCGCAATTACTTCTTCTACTTTAACAACGGTCGCTGTTTTTTTACCTATCGGCCTCGTATCAGGAGCAATCGGAAAATTAATGTTACCTATGGTATTAGCAGTTGTATATTCTATACTATCATCCTTAATCGTTGCACTAACAGTTGTTCCACTTATGGCTTTTTTACTACTCAAAAAAACAAAGCATCGAAAGCCAAGTTCTTCATCACGATATGTCGCTACATTAAAGTGGGCTCTTTCTCATAAATTCATTATTCTACTTACTTCATTTTTATTATTTGCAGGATCAATTGCGGCCTATATATTACTACCGAAAGCAAACATAAAATCTGAAGACGACACAATGTTATCTATTAACATGACATTTCCAGCCGATTATAATGCTGAATCTCAAAAACAAAAAGCATTTGATTTTGAAAAGAAATTACTTTCTAATTCGGATATAACAGACGTTATTTTACGAATGGGATCTAGCGCAGAAGATGCACAATGGGGGCAAACAACTAAAAATAACCTCGCTAGTATATTCGTAGTCTTTAAAAAAGGTTCTGATATTGATCAATATATTAAAGAGTTAAAAAAGGAAAATAAAACTTTTGAGCCTGCTGAACTTGATTATATAAAAACAAGTTATTCAAGCTCTGGCGGCGGCAATAACTTACAATTTAACGTAACAGCTACTAACGAAGCGGATTTAAAAGAGGCGGCTACTATCGTTGAAACAAAACTAAAAAGCATGGATGATCTTTCTAAAGTAAAAACAAATTTAGAAGACTCTAAGAAAGAATGGCAAATTCATATTGATCAAACAAAGGCTGAACAACTAGGTTTAACACCAGAAATAGCTGCGCAACAAGTAGCATTCCTTATGAAGAAATCACCTATTGGCGAAATTACAATTAATAATGAAAAAACTACTATTATGATAGAACACAAAAAAGAAAACATTAATAAACAAGAAGATATTTTAAATACAAACATACTATCACCTATTAATGGCCCAATACCTTTAAAAGACATCGCAACTATTTCAGAAAAACAAACGCAAACAGAAATTTTCCATAAAGACGGAAAAGAAACAATCCAAATTACAGCCGAAGCTTCAAATGAAGATTTGAGTAAAGTAAACACAGCAGTAAATAAAGCGATAACTGACTTAGATTTACCTAGTGGTGCAAAAGTAAATATCGCAGGAGCTACTGAATCTATGCAAGAGAATTTTACAGATTTATTCAAAATTATGGGGATTGCAATAGGGATTGTATATTTAATTATGGTTATCACCTTCGGGCAAGCACGTGCTCCTTTTGCAATCCTATTCTCTTTACCGTTAGCTGCTGTCGGCGGTATTTTAGGATTAATCATTTCAGGAACACCTGTTGATATAAATTCCTTAATCGGCGCATTAATGTTAATCGGGATTGTTGTTACAAACGCTATTGTATTAATAGAAAGAGTCCAACAAAATCGGGAACACGGAACGGAAACAAGAGAAGCCTTACTTGAAGCAGGTTCTACTAGACTACGCCCAATTATTATGACAGCTATTACAACAATCGTTGCTATGCTCCCACTTCTATTTGGCCAATCCCAAGCAGGGAGTATGGTATCAAAAAGTTTAGCCGTCGTTGTCATCGGTGGTTTGGCAGTCTCAACTCTTCTTACATTAGTAGTTGTTCCAGTTATGTATGAACTATTAGATAAAATCGGGAGAAAAAGACGCTCCCGTAGAAAAATAAGCACTTCTACAGAAACACCTGATATTTAAAAGAAAAGGGTTATCTTCACGAATGAAGATAACCCTTTTTCTCTACCTACTCATATAATCCATCATTTTTTCCGCATACCGTTCTAGAGATTCACTAGAATCCACAATCTAAATTACATCTGTTCGTCTATATAATTAATCACAAATTCAACAATCGTTACGCCCTTTCCTTCTATAATTAAAATACAAAAGAACCCCCTATTTATAAGTAGAGAGTTCTTCTTTATAATTTATGCCGCTTTTACCTTTTTCGTCGTTTTACTTTTTCTTTTCGTTCCTGTAAAGCGCTTGTGTAATATAGATGCTACTAAGCGTGAAATAACATTGAATAGTAATACCATAATAATTAATACAGCTGCAGATTTTGTCGCAATTAACTTCGCATCCGGGATAATTCCTTCAGAATTTAACTTCCAAATGTGAACCGCTAACGTTTCAGCTGGTCTAAATGGATTTAAAGGATGAGCAGGACTTGAGAAGTCCGCTGCTGAATTTAAAATCGGAGATGTTAAACCCGCTGTATAAATTAATGCCGCTGCTTCACCAAATATACGACCCGCAGCTAAAATAACACCTGTAATGATTTGTGGTAATGACGACGGAATAATAATACGAGTGATCGTTTGCCACTTCGTTGCACCTAGCCCAAGACTTGCCTCTTTCACATTAGAAGGAACTTCTGAAATCGCATTTTCACAAACACGCGTTAAGCCCGGTAAGTTTAAAATAGTTAAAGCAAGGGCACCACCCATTACTGTATATCCCCAACCAGTCATTGTAACAAACACTAACAAACCGAATAAACCAACAACAATAGAAGGTAAAGATGCCATTGTCTCGATACATAAACGAACAAAGTTTAAAAAACGTCCTTGCTTTGCATACTCTGCTAAATATATTCCAGCACCTAATCCAAGAGGAATAGATATAATAAGCGTTATAACAAGCATATAGAAGGAATTGAATAACTGCGGACCAATCCCACCACCAGCTCTTGTATTGCTTGGTTCTCCAAACAAGAAATTAGGATCCCAAAAACCCCATCCCTTTTGTAAAATCTCAAACACTAAGAACACTAGCAAAGCTACAACTAAAGCTGCAATCGTATAAAAGATACCTGTCCAAACTTTATTTACCGTTCTTGCATTCATTATTATCGCTCACCTCTTTGCCCAATCGCTCGAATTACTAAAATAAACAGGAATGAAATAACAAGTAAAATCATTGCTAAAGTCCATAGCGCATTGTTCCAAGCAGTTCCGTTTAATGTATTTGTCATGTCCATTGTTAAAATACCAGTTAACGTCGCTGTCGGACTGTATATTCCTTCTGGTAATTTAATCGTATTCCCGATTACCATTTGAACCGCTAGCGCTTCGCCAAAAGCACGCGCTAAACCTAAAACAACACCTGTTAAAATCCCTTTCTTGGCAGCAGGAACAATTACTCGGCTAATCGCTTGCCATTTCGTTGACCCTAGACCATAAGAAGCTTCTAAATAATCAAATGGAACAGAACGTATTGCATCAGAAGCTATACTAGCAATAGTTGGCAAAATCATAATACTTAATACAACAATACCCGCAATTAAACTAAAGCCCACTCCCCCAAACGAATCACGTAATAGTGGCACTAAAATCGTAACCCCTAATAATCCGTATACAACCGAGGGAATACCAACTAATAATTCTAAAACAGGCTTCAATACTTTATTTCCAAACTTTGGCGAAATTAAATTCATGAATATAGCAAGAGCTATAGCAATTGGCGCACTAATAATGACCGCACCTAACGAAACCACCGTTGAACCTACAATGAAAATTAAAGCCCCGAAGGATCCTTGATCAGCATTTGGATTCCATTTTGTCGATGTTAACATCTCAGTAAATGAGATACCACTTTGTGTAAAAGATTGAATACCTTTACCACAAATAAACGCAATAATAGCTAATGTAATTAAAACAATAAAAATACCACAAAACGTAACAAGTGATCTTCCTATATATTCACTTTTTACGTAATTAATTTGTTTTTTCCCCTTCATCACAGGACAGACCCCACTTCATAAATTGAAATGAACAGGACTGGCCTTGCAGCCAGCCCCATAAATTTTATTACTTATTTAATTTAGACATTGGAATATAACCCATATCTTCTACTTGCTTTTCAAAATCTTTACCTTTTACATAGTCAATGTAAGCTTTTGTTGCTTCTTTTGCCTCACCTTTTGTTACCATGTACTCGTAAGACCAAAATGGATATTTGCCAGACGCAATGTTTTCAACTTTCGGTTCAGCACCATCAATTTTTACTGTTTGTAGCGCACCTTTTTTCTCGCCGACCATGTAAGACATCGCTAAATAACTTACTGAACCTGGAGTAGAGTTAATTGCTTGTTCTACTGCACCGTTAGAATCTTGTGTAGTACCAGTTCCATCATTGATTTTCGCGTCTTTCATAATTGTTTTTTCAAATGTAGCACGTGTACCAGAAGAAGCTGGACGATTAATTACGTTGATTTTTTCATCTTTCCCGCCTACTTCTTTCCAGTTTGTTACTTTTCCAGTGAAGATATCTTGTACTTGTTGTACTGTTAAGTTATCAACTTTTACATCTTTATTTACGACAAGTGCGAATGCAATACCCGCTACCTTGTTATCTACTAATTCTTTCGCCTTATTAGCATCTTTTATTTTATCTGCAGATGGAACATCTGAGTTACCAATTTGGACTGCACCAGAAGCTACTTGGTTAATTCCAGTTCCACTACCGCCACCTTGCACTTGAATAGAAACGTTTGAATTTTTCTCCATAAATTTCTTTCCGGCTTCCTCTGCAAGAGGTTGAAGTGCTGTAGAGCCTGCAGCTGCTATCGTACCTGACAATTCTTGTTTTGCATTATCGTTTCCTTTAGCATCTTTACCTGATGTCTCTTCTGCTTTTCCACATCCCACTAATGAACCCGCTACCACTAAAGCTGCTAAAGAAAATTTAATACCCTTTTTCATAACCATGTCTTGTACCCCCATTTGGATTATCACTTTTCACATTTGTCTACTTCTTTCGAACACAAATTCATTGTAGGACAATAATATTATGTAAGTGTTAAGCAATTTTTAATTTTAAGTAAATGACGATAATAATCCTTAAAAACTAGGAATCCCAACATTTATAGTTAAAGAACCCAACAAAATCCACACCATTTAAGCTGTAATGTAAATTTATTCTTAACAATGTAAATCCAATGTAAATGTTTTTCTCTCTTTTTCCCTTTTAATTAAAGTTAAATTTACAATTACGCTGTATTTTGTAACTTTTACATGCCTAATTGATGCACATAAAAAAGAATTTCAGTAATATTTTTTAGTACAACTAAATAAATTGGAACAATTCTAAAATTAAATGAATATTTTTAAAGTACCAATTGACAGCATCATCCAATGTAGTCTACTATATTACTAACAAAAAGTTTACCTAAGGAAACTTTTTAAACTCAAACTAAAAATATAGAGATGAGGTAACTTTTATGGTATCGGCTAATATAAAACCACTTTCCGAATTTAAAATAGGAGAGTTTGTACAAATTGAGAAGATACAATTAGAAGGAACTATGAAACGACGCTTATTAGATTTGGGATTTATCCCAGGGGCGACGATTAAAGTATTGCAACGCAGTCCACTTGGAGATCCGGTCGCTTATCAAGTGAGCAACACAACTATTGCACTGCGTAAAGAAGAAAGCTCCCTTATTTTCGGGGTATTAATAGGAGATGATTTCAGATGAGCAAACATCGTATCGCTTTAGCTGGTAACCCGAATACAGGGAAAAGTACATTATTTAATACTTTAACAGGCTTAAAACAACATACTGGAAACTGGACGGGAAAAACTGTTTTAAAAGCTGAAGGAGAATATGAACATAACGGAAGTAATTATACATTAATAGATTTACCGGGAACTTACTCACTATACTCAAATTCCGCAGACGAAGAAGTAGCGAGGGATTATATTATATTTGAAAAACCAGAAGTAACTGTAGTTGTTATAGACGCAACTGCTATGGAAAGAAATTTAAATTTAGCACTCCAGGTGATGGAGATGACAAATAATGTAGTCATTTGCATTAATTTAATTGATGAAGCCGAGAAAAAAGGGATTGTTATCGATGAAAAGAAATTAGCAAAATCACTTGGTGTACCTGTCGTTAAAATTTCAGCACGTAACCGAGTAGGTATTGGTCATTTGCTAAATGTTATTGCAAGAGTAGCAAATAAAAAACTAATTCCAACACCAATTAAAATTACTTACAGCGAAAAAATCGAAAATATGATTCAGAAATTAGAACCACAAATTTATAAAGTGTTCGGTGATACGTATCCAGCACGTTGGATTGCGTTACGTATATTAGATGGAGATAAAAATTTCTTAACTACACTTCAAAAACACCATAATGAACCACTTGTAAGGGAGGTCGTAATTAATGGAATCTCACTCAGCCAGTAAAGCTCTTCCATTAGACTATATTATTCAACATGCACAAACACTTTCAAAAGAAGATATACGAGATGATATAGTCGGAGATATTTACCGAACATCTGCAAGCATATGTAAAGAATCTGTCCAATATACAAATACTGATAAATTATATCGTTCCGAAAAACTAGATAAAATTTTCACATCTCCAATCTGGGGATTCCCAATTATGCTCGGTATTTTATCTATTATTTTTTATCTTACAATTGCAGGCGCTAACGTACCATCTGATATGATTGCCGAATTCTTCGGATGGGCCGAAGGATATTTAACATCTTGGTTCCAAGCAGCGCATGCACCTGAATGGTTACATGGCATTTTAATACTTGGTTTGTTCCGTGGTATCGGTGCTGTTATTAGCGTTATGTTACCACCTATGGCAATCTTTTTCCCTATGTTCGCGCTATTAGAAAACTACGGATACTTACCACGTGTCGCGTTTAATATGGACCGCTTATTCAAACGATCCGGCGCACACGGGAAACAATCTTTAACAATGGCAATGGGATTTGGTTGTAATGCAGCAGCCATTATGTCAACACGTATCATTGAATCACCACGTGAACGTATGCTAGCAATTTTAACGAACAACTTCGTTCCTTGTAACGGTCGCTGGCCTATGTTAATTTTAATGGCTTCACTATTTATGGCTGCTGGTTATACAGGCAGTATGCAAACATTGGTTACTGCTGGTGTTGTAGTTGGAATGGTTGTAATTGGTGTTATTATGACATTAACCGTTTCTTGGGTACTATCAAAAACAGCCTTAAAAGGGGTTCCAACTCACTACACACTTGAGTTACCTCCGTACCGCAAGCCAAAAGTTTGGAATACAATTGTTCGCGCAACACTCGATAAATCAATCTATGTTTTAAAACGAGCTATAGTTGTTGCTGCCCCTGCGGCTGTATTAACTTGGTTACTTGCTAACATTTTTATCGGTGACACAAGCTTACTTATGTATTTTGTAAACTTCCTAGATCCATTTGCTAAAATGTTAGGACTTGACGGGTTTATTCTAGCTGCATTCATTCTTGGACTACCCGCTAATGAAATTGTAATCCCAATTTTATTAATGTCTTACTTATCAACTGGGGCTTTAACTGAAATAGATGATTTTAATCAAATTAAAAATCTATTCCTAGAAAATGGTTGGACTTGGTTAACAGCGTTAAACACAATGTTGTTCTCACTTCTTCATTTCCCGTGCGGAACAACACTTGTTAATATATACAAAGAAACAAAAAGTGCAAAATGGACATTCTTATCGTTTGCAATCCCTACCGTTATCGCCATTGTTGTTACATTCCTCTCTACACAATTGGTACATTGGTTAGGGCTTGTATAAAGCAAAGCATACATAGAAGGTATCCCCCTTCACATATGCTTTGCACGAAAGAAACCTGAAATTATTCAGGTTTCTTTTTTTGCACATCAGTATTCCACGGCTGTGCTCCATACGTTGTGAGTTTTTTATGAATAAAATATATAGTTCCTGGAAGAACTGCCATTAATATCGTGCAACTAATTCCTAATCCAGTAAACAACTTTCATCACCTTATTTCACTCTTTTCGGTAAAGCTGAACCTGAATGTTCAATTGTTGGATGAACATGAACAGTAATTTCAGCATTACTAAAGTAATTTTCGCCTTGATCCCAATTCTTACTTACCTTTTTCCACTCTTTATAATTATGTCGCTTATACACTTCCCCTAACTCTAGTACATCTACCTTATATTTTTTTTGAACAAGTTTAATTGATTTTTGAATACGCTTCTCCATTTCTTCCGATATATCCTTCTCTAAACGCTTTTCATTCAAAACCTTTTTATGATCACTAAAATGCAACTCAGCCAATGTGCCTTCCAGAGATAAATGAATATCAAACTTTGGTTTTGTAGCATTCGTTGTGGATACTTTAATTTTTCGACGTAACTTATGAATTTCATATGTAATAAGTTGATTCTTTTTACGGATGGTAAAAAAACCTCCAATTTTTTTACCTATTATATAATTCATCCCTACTGTTTCTTCCCCACTCAAATTGCCTACACACTTATTATCCTTTCCACGAAACAATGCTGCACCGTTCATTTGTACTCCTTGTTTTGTTAGTTCCAGAATAGGTAATACAAAACTTCGGTTAGAGATCATCTTTTCCTGCACCTCACCAATTCTTGCAGCCTCAATCATTTGGGCATTTTTCGGAGGGTGTTCAGCTAACATATCAATATACTGCGCCGGTAAATTTTCAGGCTTGGCACTTTGTTTTAAAATAGCTTCGGCATTTTTATTAGAAACGAACAAACGAATATTTCTTCTCATCTCATGATCGCGAATATATACATCTAACGTATTTTGTAAAATGTATGGATGTGAAAGTAATTCTTCAGAGAAAATAATCACCTGTATATGAGGGAAAAATAATGTACGACTAATTTTTTTGGCGATTATTCTTATTTGTTCAAATACACTATCTGCTTTTGCACTAACATTAATATAATTTTCGCTATCCCCACCCCCTTGTCCACCCTGTTGAGACAATTTACTGGGGAGTACCATCTGATAGGTCCCTTTCATAATTGGATTCGCTTTCTTCTCCTTCACAATATCGTAAGCCGCTCCTACTACAAATCCTCTTTCTTCTATCTCTTCTAACTCAGAACACCCACTCATAAATCCAGTTAAAGCCATAACCATTATAATTTTAAGAAGGTGTTTCATTTCCACCATTCCTTCTTTTTATTTTATATACAATTAAAACGAGCAAAGGTGCTAACACAACAAACCCCATATCTATCCAAGCTAAATAAGTCCCATAACTTGATAAAGCATTCAAACTACTAGGTATCATATTCACCATAAAAATAATAGGGGCACTTATGAAAATAAAAATTTGTTTCTTCACTTTCGGAAACATAGCACAAAACAATAAAGATGCAACGTCATAATACATTGCTGTAGTGTTATAAATAGTAATAATCCAAGTCGTAAAAAAAATCGCATCAAACCTTTCTAAAAATCCTCCACCAATTTCAATTTCTTTCCCTAATTCAATTGTTGGATATGTCAATCCACGTGTTGTCATATACGTAAAAACACTAATACAAGTTACATAAATTAAAATGTATGACAGCACGTTTACCATCACCGCTTTCGCGACTGCCATTGGCGCTTTTTTCGCTGTCTTATCATTCAGCAACACCGCATAAAATAAAGCTACTTCAAATCCAATAAACGTAAAAATAGAATTTTTAACTCCAACAGCATATTGACTTACTTTCGTTTGAAAAGCTGGTAGTAAATTATTTATTTCCATTAAATTTATATTTAATAAAGAAAGAAGTACTATCGCAATTAAAACAATAGGTAAGAATAAAACATTTAACCTTAATAAGGCTGCTCTTGATCCTGCTATTCCATAAATAACAACTAATAAAAAGAAGAAAGACAGTAGTTGTATTGGTGTATCACTAAATAAATACGTTTGAGAAATAACTGAAATCATTCGCGATTCATATGCTGTCAAAGCAGCGAACGTTAATACTAAAATGCTACTAATTGTGTATGCAACAGGCTTCGTCAAATGCGCACTCGTATATTGAACAAAATTTTGTTTCGGAAATAAGATAGCCACTCTCGTCACAAACCAACCTAAAACTGCACAGATCAATCCACCCAAAAGCAAAATAATCCAACCGTCCGAAAATAAAGTTTGGTTAGCAATATCTCTTGGCATAGACAATGCCCCTATACCAATAATGGTCGATGATACCGCAAACCCAATTTCCCGAGATCCAATCTCTTCATCGCCATACTCAAATGGTTTCAATTATTTTCGCTCCTTTGGACGTATTGTAGAATCTTTTGTTTGTAAGTACTCCGGTCTATCTTTCAACATCGCTTTTGGTATGCGAATAAATTCTTCTTTCCAATCTTTATAAAATGCAGGAGCAATTGGAGTTGTATACGGTATACCAACACTTGTTAAATTTGTAATATGAACAGCAAGTGCAATCAGAGCTAGAATGATTCCATACAACCCAAAAGCAGTTGCAGCTAATACAAAGACGAAAAGTAAAATCCGGAACGTAATCGTAATACTATATACAGGAAGCGAGAACGTAGCAATCGCAGTAACTGCAATAATAATAACTAAAAACGGATTTACAATCCCTGCATTTACCGCAGCTTCTCCAATTACAAGACCTCCTACAATCCCTATCGTTTGTCCCATTGGTTTGGGCAATCGGATTCCAGCTTCTCGTATTAATTCCATAGTCAAGGCCATCATTAACGTTTCAATATATGCTGGGAACGGAACACCTTCCCTCGCACCTGCAATTGAATAAGCCAGTTTAGAAGGAATAAGTCCTTGATGATAAGATACAAGTGCTACATACATAGCTGGTAACAAAACCGCAATTATGCCTGAACCCATACGTAAAAATCTTAATAACGTTCCAATCACCCAGCGCTCGTAATGATCTTCTACAGATTGAAAAATATCAACAAACACAAGTGGTGCAATAAGAGCAAACGGGGATCCGTCTACTAAAATGGCCGCCTTCCCTTTCGCTAATGAGGCTATAATATTATCAGGCCTCTCTGTATTCAAAAACTGTGGAAATGGGGATAAATTATTATCCTGAATTAATTGTTCAATCGTACCTGTTTCCAAAACGACATCTGTCACTATTGATTGAAGACGGCGATCTAACTCTTTTACAATGTGAGGATTAATAATATCTTCTATATATACTAGGGTTACTTCTTTCTGCGATCGCTTCCCCATAATATAAGATTGGAACCTCAACTTTGGATCGCGTAAGCTGCGTCGGATTAACATTTTATTCACATTAATATCTTCATTTAATCCAACTCTCGGTCCACGTATTAAATCTTCTGTCACTGGTGGTTCTAAACTTCGCTTCTCCCAAGCCCTACTATTAATAATGATAGCGGTTTGAATATTATCAATTAATATAACTGTATCTCCCGCTAAAATCGCATTTATAATATCCGGAAATGTTGTCTTCTTACCCACTTCCGCAATAGAAATAAAACGATCCAATAACGTCTGAACGACAGCCGCTTCATTTTGCACTTCTTCATATTGAAGAGTACGAACTACATATTTATAAACATTATCCTTGTCTGTTAACCCACATAAAAATACAACCGCACAACGTGTAAAACTCCCAGCAAGAGCAACTTCTCTAATTGTTAAATCATTAGGTGAACCTAACTCATCCCTAATTTCTTTCATAACTTCAAATAAGTTACCTTCAAGCTCTAACAATTTCCCCACCTAACTTCCTTTTCAACAAGTTTTTAGTTAGATTCCGCTAATTGAAGAAAATATATACAAAAAAGAGCTATCTCTTTTCAAAGATAGCTCTAATAAAGTAAAACTTTAATCAACCCTCACCAATCGGGCTTTTACAGGCAGCAGGGCCCCCACCTAACTTCTTTGCTTCCGCTGAATTTTGAGGTGGGGGTCTTACTGCTTGTTAATGCGGGATAAACGAATTACTTTTCCACTATTATAGTGTTTTTCTTTATAAATACACCTTTTGTAAATCCACTGACTCCAAACATCACAATTATATTAATTAGCAATGCGACTATACCTACATTCAAATCTTTTATATACTGCGGGAAACTCGGAAACATCGTGGCTATAGTTGAACCAGATAAGGTAATATATGCGACCACTAATAGCCCAACTCCCATTCCTGCAATAGCTCCTTGCTTCGTAATAATTTGACGTGGAAACAAACTACATACAAGTGCAGGGAAAAGTTGTGTAACGATACTGTATCCCATTAATAGAAGCGCTCCTATCGTTTCTCCTCCTTTAAATGTAAATAAAACTGCCACGAGCGTTACTACAGGCACAAATAATTTTGCCATCTTAGCAACTTGTCTATCTGAAGCAGCTGGAACTATCGTTCGATAAATATTTTTCGCTAACAATGTAGAAGCCGCCATAACAAGCATCGAACCCGGAACCAATGCCGTTAATACTCCCGCACTACCAATAATTCCAATAAACCAAGGGTCAAACGTTTGAAGAGCAAGTCTGAACAATGAAAGGTCTACATCCCCTCCTTTTAATCCCGGAACCTGTAATATAGCAGCAAATCCTGCAAAAAATACGAAAAGTAAAACTAAAGAATACAATGGCATAATTGCTGCATTTTTACGAAATACTTTTTCATTTTTTGCAGAAAAAGCAGAAGCAAATGTATGAGGCCACATATAGAAACCGAGGGCCGTTAATATAATAGTAGAAACAAACCAAGAAATACTCATTCCTTCTTCAGGTAAAGATAAAAATCCCGGTTTCGCTGCCTCTACAGCCTCAAACATCGGCTGAAATCCTCCATAATAATGATACGGTAAATATATACCTAAAAACATAACGATAAACAGTATCATAATATCCTTCAAAGCGGCCGTCCAAGCCGAACCATGTATACCTGAAACCATTACATATATAGTTATAACAATAGCACCAATCCAAACCGCAACAACAGGTGACACCCTTCCGTAAGAAGCTTCTGAAACGATAATTCCCAGTCCTTTTAACTGTAAAACAAGATATGGGATGATGGAAACAACACCAACAATTGAAACAATAATCCCAAGCGCTTTACTTCTATATTTCTTCGCAAAAAAATCCGACTGTGAAACAAGGTTATGCTCTTTCGCATACTTCCAAATCGGTGGCAATAAAAAATACGATAAAAGATAAGCTAAAGCGCCATAGCCTAAAATATAAAAGGTAGGTGCTCCTTTACTATACGCCCAGCCACTTCCTCCCAAAAATGTAAACGTCGTATAAATTTCACCTGCCATAAGGAGAAAAACAAAAATAGTGCCAAACCCTCTTCCCCCAACTGACCATTGCTCTAAATTCATATCTTTTCCATGTTGTGCCCGAATCCCTAAAAATAGTGCGAGAAACAAAAATAAAATAATGATAAGTAATGCAGTCATTTTACATCCTCCTTATTAGCAGGATCAAACACGTACACAAGCCCCATACAAAAAGATGTAATAAACACTGATAATAATACCCAAAATAATAAAAATGGCATCCCTAATACGTAAGGAGTAACTGAATTCGCAAATATTGGCCCAACTACTAAACAAAGAACTGGGATAAGCGCTAGAATGTGTATTTTCTTCATCTCATTCTCCTTTACTTATAAATTTCATAATGGCTGATACAAAGACTTCCACTCCAATCGGTAATGCATCTTCGTCAATCGTAAAACGAGGGTGATGGTGAGGATATATAATACCTTTCTCTTTATTTCCCGCTCCGATAAAAAAGAATGTCCCCGGTGCCTTTTGTAAAAACGCTGAAAAATCTTCTCCAGCCATCGTCGGCTGTAAACGAACAACTCTATCCCTTCCATAAAGTTGTAAGGCCGTTTGTTCAATAAGCTCTGTAGCTTCATAGTCATTTACAACTGGTCGATACCCATATTCATATGAAAATGTATATTTCGCTCCGTAAGATTCCGTAATATGCTTCACAATCCGCTCAATCTTCTTCTCTGTTTCACCTCGTAATTCATGTCTTAAACTTCTCACTGTCCCTTCAATCTCGGCTTGCTCTGGTATTACATTATGAGTTGTCCCCGCATGAAATTGCGTAACAGATATTACGAGAGAATCTAATGGATTCGTGAGGCGAGATACAATTTGCTGAAGTTGCGAAACGACTTGTGTTCCGATTGCAATACTATCCACCGTTTCATGAGGGATTCCAGCATGTCCACCTTTTCCCTCTATCTTAATTTTAAAAACATCCGGTGCAGCCATTGCAGGACCATAAATAACACCTATTTTCCCAACCTCTAACGACGCCCAAAGGTGAGCACCAATAATATAATCCACACCTTCCATTACACCTGCAGCAACCATCTCCTCTGCACCACCAGGAAAATTCTCTTCAGCATGTTGGAATAGAAAACGAATCTCCCCTTTAATCTTCTCTCTTTCTTCTACTAACTTATATACAACCCCAAGTAATATCGCTATATGTCCATCATGACCACATGCATGCATTACACCTTTATATGTAGAAATAAAATCAAACTCATTTTCTTCATGAATAGGAAGAGCATCCATATCGGCGCGAATCGCAACTGTTTTGCCCGGATGTTTACCTACTAACTTTGCCATCACACTATATTTAGTCGGTCGTGACACTTCTAAACATGGAAATTTCCGAAGTATATCGAACACAAACTGCGATGTTTTTTCTTCTTGAAAAGATAACTCTGGATACTTATGAAAATGCCTTCTCCACTCAACTAACTGATTTTTTAACAAAACAAGTTCCTTTGCAACATCCATTTCTCTTCTCCCCTTCTTCACCAAGTTAAATGTTATTATAACGTGAATTGTTAACTTTTAAAAGAATGTTCTGAATTTTCAGTGATGATAAACTAAAAAGAAAAAGCCATCCAAAAGATGACTTTTTCATTATTATAAAATAGTAATTGCTTGTTTTCCCATTTGCTCCCAAGCTTTCTCAAATTCTGCTCGCGGAACAGCCAAACGTGGATTATTTTTAAGAGGATCATTTACATATACAAAGTTTTGATCATATCCAATTACTACTGCACTATGCTCATAATATGTAATTTTCACTTCGCCTGAACTCGTATTCCATGTTTCAAAACTACTTTCAGCTAGCGGCTTAAACGTCGTATTAATAATGACCCATACCGGAGAGCCTGAACTAATTACTTTATATATATCTTGCATGTCTCTACCTGTTAAATTAATTACTTTTTCAGGAACATATTTTTCTGCTAAATCAAAGATTGGTTTATTGTACACACCATATCCAGGCTCTGCCTTTGTATAAATATTTCCCACAAATCCCTCGTAAGGATTTCCACGCAAACCATTTTGTTCAAATGGAACACGATGAATTTCGCTAGCAAGTTGCATCTTATCTACTTGTACACCTTTATATTGCAGCAACATAGCTAAACTTGTCACTTCACATCCTCGAGGTAATTCTGGTAATTGTTTAATAAACGGAACATCTTCAATCATAGCTGCTTCTTTCATTTCAGATAGAAATTCTAGGCGTAGAACTTGCGCCTTTTGCATGATTTTATCTTTCCCTATAAAAAACGCAGCAGCAATTATAATCCCAAAAACAAAAAGATATTTTAACTTTTTCATTATAAACAAAACTCCATTAATTATTATTTTACAGACACAACTCTTATCATTGTACCCTTCTTCTTACTAGTTTGCTAGAAAGATCATGTGAATTATCGCTCATAGAATGAATTATAAAAATTCTAATTATTTTTAATAAAAAGAAAAATAAATATACATTTCCAGAATATTTTGCTAAAATCAAAATTGTTAACATAGTGAAGATATCACCATGTTAACAAACATTCTTAGAGTATTTAGTCATAGTTCGTTTTTTTACATACTCCATTCATTTCATAGCAAATAAACCGAGTGTGTGTTGCATCCCCCACTAATGATTAAAAACTCAGAATAAAACGAAGTTCACACATTCAAGAAAATACGGGGTGAGGGCATATGAATCAACAAATTGAACAAACAGATTTAAAACGAACAATGAAAAGTAGACACCTATTTATGATTGCACTCGGCGGTGTTATCGGAACCGGGCTATTTATGGGATCTGGTCAAATTGTCCATAATGCCGGACCTGGTGGTGCTATTCTTGCATTTTTAGTCGGTGGATTTGTTATGTATTTAACGATGTTATGTCTTGGTGAATTATCCGTTGCTATGCCAGAAGCAGGTTCATTCCAAAGTTATGCAAGCAAATTCATTTCACCTGGTTTTGGATTTGTTGTCGGTTGGATGTATTGGTTAAATTGGGCTGTTACAGTTGGCGTAGAGTTAACAACTGTAAGTATTTTAATGAAACGCTGGTTTCCAGACGTTTCTTCATGGATTTGGTGCGTTACATTTGCAGCGGCACTCTTCCTCGTAAACGCTTTATCAGCAAAAGCATATGCAGAAGCAGAGTTTTGGTTCGCAAGTGTAAAAGTCGCAACAATTGTTATTTTCATCGTACTTGGCGGCGCTGTTATGTTCGGTCTACTAGACTTTAATGGAAAGCCAGCTCCAATGCTTCATAATTTCACTGAAAATGGCGGGCTATTTCCAAATGGTGCATTAGCTGTTCTTCTTACGATGATTACAGTAAATTACTCCTTCCAAGGAACAGAATTAATTGGAATCGCTTCAGGCGAAAGTGAAAATCCTGAAAAAACAATTCCAAAAGCAATTAAAAACACAATTTGGCGAACTCTCTTCTTCTTCGTCTTAGCGATATCAGTTGTTGTAGGTTTACTCCCATGGCAAGAGGCTAATCTAGTCGAAAGTCCCTTTGTACTTGTATTTGATGTAGCCGGTGTCCCATATGCAGCAGACATTATGAACTTTGTTATTATTACAGCTGTATTATCCGTTGCTAACTCTGGTCTATACGCAAATTCTCGTATGCTGTGGGCGATGGCAAAACAAGGAATGGCAAGTCCAGCATTTACGAAATTAACTAAAAAAGGTGTACCGCTAAATGCATTAATTTTCAGCCTAATTTTCGCTAGCCTGTCCTTACTAACAAGTGTATTTGCGGCAGATACTGTCTTTCTAGTTTTAACATCTATTGCAGCAATGGCTGCCGTTGTAGTTTGGATGTCAATCGCCGCTTCACAGTTTTTCTTCCGTAGAAATTTCGTGAAAAATGGTGGCGACATAAATGATTTAAAATATCGTACACCGCTCTATCCACTCGTTCCAATCGTAGCGTTCTCGCTCAATTTCATTACATTTGTTAGTTTGGCTTTCATTCCAGATCAAAGAATTGCTCTTTATTGCGGCATTCCATTTATGATTATTTGTTACATTTTATACCAAGTTAAATATAAAAAAATTGTCACACTTGAACAGCCACGAACTGTCACACGATAAATAAACTAAATATACAAAATATTCAGCTATCTTTCTTATCATAAGATAGCTTTTTTCTATTTCTTGGATATCCTGGTATAACTTTATTTATCTTAAAATTTTCACAATCACGTTTTTCTCTGGAAAATAGTTTACAATGTAATCAAGTTACAAATGATATTCACCTTAAAAAGTGTGCATTTGTGTCTATTTTTTAACAATATATCAAAAACTATTGCCTTCTATAAATTAATAGGTTTATATTGTTTTATTGGCATAGTTTCAATCCAAGGAGAAAGGAGATTTTCAATCGTGCAACTAAAGAAAGCGTTTTGGAAGTTGGCTTCGCTTCTTCCGTTATCATTACTTCTGTTCCTCGGTGGCTGTGATAAAAAACTCGCAGTATTAAATCCGCAAGGACCTGTTGCAAAAGCACAGTATGATTTAATTGTTTGGTCATTCTTGCTTATGTCATTAATTATCGCAATTGTATTCATTCTGTTTACAGTCATCTTGATTCGTTATCGTGAAAAACCAGAGAATATGGACTATGAGCCACCTGAACAACACGGTAACACATTACTAGAAATTATTTGGACGCTTGTTCCTGTTATTATCGTTATCGCATTATCGATTCCAACAGTAAAAGCAACTTATGCTTCGGAAGAGGTTCCGAAAGAGTCCAAACATATTAAACCAGTTGAAATTTATGTTACATCTGCAAACTGGAAATGGTTATTCAGTTACCCAGAGGAAAAAATTGAAACCGTTAACTATTTAAACATCCCAGCTGGTGTACCAATTCAATTCAAACTGACTTCTGTCGGCCCAATGAATGCTTTCTGGGTACCAGAACTTGGTGGTATGAAGTACACAATGGATGGCATGATTATGGATCTTTATTTACAAGCTGATAAGCCAGGTTCTTACCTAGGCCGTAGTGCGAACTTCTCTGGTGAAGGATTCACACACATGGAGTTCGAAGTTGAAGCAAAAACTAAAGAGAAATATGACAAGTGGGTTAAAGAAGTACAAGAAACTGCTCCTAAACTAACAGAAGCTAAGTACAACGAAATTGTTAAACCTGGTGTAGTTGGTCGTATGACATTCTCTAGTCACCACTTAAGTTATGTAGATCCAAAATCACTTGAATATTGTGATTACAACTACTACAAAAACAAAAAATAATAGCTATTATTCCAACAGATTGGAGTGAACACAGTGAAGCTTGATGAATTCTTTGTCACAGGTGACCCGATTATTTACGGTGCAGACGCTTCTATCGTTCTTGTGACATTAGCAATCATTTTCGTACTAACAAAGTATAAAAAATGGAAATGGCTTTGGGACGAATGGTTAACAACTGTTGACCATAAAAAAATCGGAGCTATGTATATTATTTCTGCGGTTATCATGTTATTCCGTGGTGGTATGGATGGTTTAATGATCCGTGCACAATTAACATTCCCAGAAACAACTTATTTAAACGCTGAACACTATAACGGGATCTTTACAACACATGGTACAGTAATGATTCTTTTCATGGCAATGCCATTCGTTATGGGATTAATGAACCTTGTAGTACCATTACAAATTGGTGCTCGTGACGTTGCATATCCGTTCTTAAATGCTTTAAGTTTCTGGTTATTCTTTGTCGGAGCAATGTTATTCAACATCGCTTTCGTAATTGGTGGTTCTCCAGACGCTGGGTGGACTTCTTACTTCCCAATGGCAGGTACAGAGTTTACTTCGGGCGTAGGAAATAACTACTACGCAATTGCATTACAGATTTCAGGTCTCGGTACGCTAATGACCGGTATTAACTTCCTTGTTACTATCTTAAAAATGCGTACACCTGGTATGACTTTAATGAGAATGCCAATGTTTACTTGGTCAATCTTAATTACAACAATTATCATTATTTTCGCTTTCCCAGTATTAACAGTTGCTCTTGCATTAATGACATTTGACCGTCTATTCGATGCTCACTTCTTTACGATGGCGAGCGGCGGTATGCCGATGTTATGGGCCAACCTGTTCTGGGTATGGGGTCACCCTGAAGTATATATCGTTATTTTACCGGCATTCGGTATTTTCTCTGAAATCATTAGTACATTCTCACGTAAGCGTCTATTCGGTTACAGTGCGATGGTATACTCAATGGTTGCAATTTCTTTACTAAGTTTCGTCGTATGGCTTCACCACTTCTTCACGATGGGTGCAGGTCCAGCGGTTAACTCATTCTTCTCGATTTCGACAATGGCGATTTCGATTCCAACCGGGGTTAAGATCTTTAACTGGTTGTTTACACTGTATAAAGGACGTATTCGTTTTACAGTTCCAATGCTTTGGTCATTGGCATTTATTCCAAACTTCGTAGTCGGTGGGGTTACAGGGGTTATGCTTGGAATGGCAGCAGCTGATTATCAATACCATAACAGCTACTTCCTAATCGCTCACTTCCACTACGTATTAATCGCAGGTACAGTATTCGCTATGCTTGCTGGATTCACATTCTGGTATCCAAAAATGACTGGTCATATGTTAAATGAACGCCTAGGTAAATGGACATTCTGGATCTTTATGAGCGGATTCAACATCTGTTTCTTCCCAATGTACTTCTTAGGTTTAGACGGTATGACTCGTCGTATGTACACTTACTCTGAAAGTCTTGGATGGGGATGGCTAAACCAAATCGCATCTGTTGGTGCGGTAATGATGGGTATCGGCTTCCTACTTCTTTGCTACAACGTAATTTGGAGTGCACGTCACGGTGAACGTGACACAACTGGAGATCCATGGGATGGTCGTACACTTGAATGGGCAACTCACTCTCCTGTACAACATTACAACTTCGCGAAGCTTCCTGAAATTAAAGAAGCTGATGCTTTCTGGTACATGAAAAAACGCGGAGAAACAGTTACACCAGCAGCAGAAGATATCAAACCAATTCACATGCCAAGTAACTCTGGTGTGCCTATTATTGCGTCTGGATTCTTCGGTCTTGCAGGTTTCGCATTAGTATTTAGCTGGTTCTGGCTTGCAGCAATCGGTGGAGTTGGTATTTTAGCTTGCTTAATCTATCGTTCATTCGATTATGATGAAGGTTACTATATCAGTGTTGATGAAATTAAAAAAACAGAACATATAGCATGAGAGGTGAAATGACATGGCGGCTTTAGATAAAAGCTTACCTTTGGAATATCAATCCGAACAAAGCAGATTGAATATCCTAGGATTCTGGATTTTTCTTGGGGCTGAAATTATGCTGTTCGCAACACTTTTCGCCTCTTATCTAGTCCTTGCTGGTCGTACGGCAGATGGCCCAACACCAGCGCAACTGTTTGAACTTAAAACGCTTTTAATTCAAACATTACTACTTTTAACAAGTAGTTTCACATGTGGTATCGTAATTCATGAAATGCGTAAGCATAACCAAAAAGCGATGCTTGGATGGTTCGTCCTTACATTACTTTTAGGTGCAGGTTTCCTATTCTTTGAGATCGAAGAGTTCATTATGTACATTGGTGAAGGCGCAACAATTCAAACAAGTGCTTTCTTATCTGGATTCTTCGTTCTTCTTGGAACGCACGGAGCTCACGTAACAGGCGGTATCATTTGGGCAACTTGTGTTATTATCCAAATTTTAAAACGAGGTTTAACACCAGTTACAGCTCGTAAAGTATTCATTATCAGCTTATACTGGCATTTCCTTGATCTAGTTTGGGTCTTTATTTACACACTAGTTTACTTGAACGGGATGGTGGCGTAAATGGCTCAAAACAACAATCAAGCAAACGGGCATGCGCATAGCGGATTCCCTTGGTCACACGTTTTCGGATTTATTTTATCGCTTGCATTAACGTTTCTAGCGTTATACGTGGCACTTTACACAACATTGCCACTTTCAACAGTCTTAACAACTATTATCATAATGGCTGTTGCGCAAGCATTGTTACAATTAATTATGTTCATGCATTTAAAAGAAGGAGAAGGAAGAGTTCAAATTCTTACAATGATATACAGTTTCTTCGTTGCAACTGCAACAGTTGGTTTAACTGTATGGATCTTCTTCTCAATGTAATGTACATGAAAAAGACTGCTGAGATTCCTCAGCAGTCTTTTTTTATCCCCTCCCCTATTACATCCACATTACGGAATTAACAACAGAATCATGAAAAATATACTTATTATGACAAATGTTAAGAAAAATCTTTCTTTATGAAATCGAATCCATATGCGTTGCTTTTCTACCTATTATATGGCTAAATAGGTACTATATTTATTTGAAGGGAGAGAACGCAGTGGAACATCATACTTCTGTTCTATCACTTATGGTTGTCGTTGCAATCGCGTTTTTCGTTCCCCTTTTGTTACAACGCTTTAAATTAAAAGCACTTCCTGTTGTCGTTGCAGAAATTATTGCAGGAATCTTTGTAGGTAAAAGTGGGTTTAATATTATTGAGCCAGATATATGGCTTCAAGTTTTATCAACATTAGGATTTATCTTCCTCATGTTCTTAAGCGGTTTAGAAATTGATTTTTCTATCTTTAAACAAAAAGGGAAAAAAAATACGACAAACGAGCCAAATACATTTCAAGTAGCAAGCATTATCTTCTTATTTATTTTCATCTTATCTTATGCCCTATCATTACTATTCGTATGGCTAGGATTTGTAGATAATGCAATGTTCATGACTTTAATTATTTCAACTATTTCTTTAGGTGTTGTTGTACCAACATTAAAAGAAAACAACCTAGGAAAAACTGCAATCGGACAAATCATTTTATTAGTTGCTGTTATCGCAGACTTAGTTACAATGATTTTACTCGCTGTTTTCGTCGGATTAAATTCCGAAAGCGGTCAAAGTATGTGGCTCTTACTTATTCTATTCGGTGCCGGTATTGTCATTTACTTTATTGCAAAACGCTTTAAAAACATTCCATACTTAGATAGTTTAAAAGCTGGTAGTGTACAAATTGATACACGAGCTGTTTTTGCACTCATTTTAATCTTAGTTGGGTTATCGGAATCTGTTGGAGCAGAAAATATTTTAGGTGCCTTCTTAGCAGGTGTACTTGTATCGTTATTATCACCAAATGAAGATATGGTGGAAAAACTTGATTCTATCGGCTATGGTTTCTTCATCCCTATTTTCTTCGTAATGGTTGGTGTAAATCTAGAGGTGTGGTCTATTTTCAAAGAACCTTCTAGCATGCTAATGATTCCAATCTTAATTGTAGGACTCTTTATTTCGAAACTCTTACCATCACTCGTCTTAAGAAAATGGTATCCACGTAATATCGTACTTGGAAGTGCAATCTTATTAACATCGACACTTTCTTTAGTTATTGCGGCTGCACAAATTGGTGAAAAACTGGAGATCATCAGTCCAAGTTTATCTGCCTCTCTTATTTTAAGCGCAGTTATTACTTGTATTTTTGCACCTATATTGTTTAAAAAAATGTTCCCAAAAGTAGAAACACCAAAACCAAAAGTAGCTATTATTGGCGCGAGCAGAATTACCCTTCCGTTATCACTAGATTTAAAACGAGAAGATTATGACGTAACGCTATATATGATGCGTCAAAACAAAATAAATGATGAAGAAGCGAAATCACATGACTTCCCTATCGTGAAATTAGATGACATCACAATCGCATCATTAACTGAACAAACAGCATTTGATGCAGATCGCGTCGTTGTTGCAACAAGCGATGATGAACAAAACTTATTATTGGCAGAACATGCAAAAGAGCTAGGTGTTGAACATGTTATTGCAAGTGTAGAAGATCCACTTCTACAAGAAAAAGCAACGCAAGAACATATCGCTGTATTCTCAACAATTAACTCTACACGTATTTTATTACGTGCACTTATTGATAAACCTAGTCTCGTTCGCTTAATTACAACAGCAAACGAAACAGTACGTGAAGTTGAACTGCGCAGCAATAAATATAACGGCGTTGCGCTTCGCCGCCTCCCGTTTTTAGGTGATGTACTTGTCATTCAAATCTACCGCGGTAACAAAGCATTAATACCACATGGTGATACAAGACTACAACACGGTGACACATTACTTGTAACAGGTTCAAAAGAACATATCGATACACTAAAAAACATATTAGAGTAAAAAAATGCCCCTCACATAATTGAGGGGCATTTTTTTAACTTCATATGGTAAAATGTTACTATCACATATTATGAGGATGGATCACATTATGTCTATTGTAACTTTAGCTCTTTTATTATTAGCAGAAATACTCGTTGCCATTATTCTCATCGGTGTTAGTATTGAGGTTTGTAGTTACGGATGGAAAAAATCGAATGGAATAAAATATTCTTGCCTCCTACTTTCACTCCTTCTCGGAACTGCTAGCATACTCGGACTTCTCGCCGCACCTGCTTATTTCTTTATACAATTAACAGAAAAGGCCTTATAAGAAAGGATGTTAATATGATTATCGTGAAAAATATTGAGGGATCTGAAACTTACGTATTACGTCAAAAAATTTTACGCCCCAATCAAACATTAGCAGATTGTAAATATCCTTCCGATTATGAAACAGACACCTTCCACTTAGGCGCATTTATAAACGATGAACTAATTAGTATCGCTTCCTTCTCAAAAGAAATATACCCTGACCTACCAGCCGGTATTCATTATCGTCTACGAGGAATGGCCACATTACCTGAGTTTCGAAACAACCACGCTGGAAGCTCCTTAATTCAGAATGCAGAACAAATCTTACAAGAGCGTCAAGCAAATATGTTATGGTGTAATGGCCGAATTACTGTAACTGACTATTACAAGCGATTAGGCTTTCAGGAGCATGGTGAAATTTTTGAAATTAAACCAATTGGCCTTCATAAAGTTTTGTATAAAAAGATATAAGAAAAGCTTTCCTCAATACGGGAAAGCCTTTCTTATATTTCAATCTTCTCTTTTTATTTTTTTCATATATATGTATATAAACAAACTAGGAACTAAAAAACAAGCAAACATAATAAGTCCTGTCATACTAATTTCCTTTATCGAAATATCTGGTGTTACAACGATACAAATAGCTAAAATCCCAATAATAATACCCACCGGAATGAATAATAGCTTCATAAAATAACGACGCGACACTCCGCCCGTATGCTCATACACTTCCACTGAATTTTTCAGATTTAAAAAGTTAATAATTATTATCCCGCCCATAAATACCATTAATAAATCCGAAACACTTTCATATCCTGCCCCTTGCAAGACATAGCGGTAAAAGACGATAGCTAGTATGACGATATTTTGTAAGATGAAAGCTAATCTAATATGTTTTAACCCTTCAATCATTAAACGTTCATCTTTCACGATTTTCATCCTACCACTCCTTTTCCTCCCAAAACAAATCATTCAACGTTTTATCTACTGCATAACAAATTTTTAAACATAAATCTAAAGATGGATTGTATTTCCCCTTCTCAATTAAACTAATCGTTTGCCTTGTAACGCCTACTTTTTCTGCTAATTGTTGCTGTGTTAAATCTAACTGAACACGCGCGACTTTTATTTTACTTACAGCCATTCATGTTCCTCCTTCACCCTTATTGTAACATATATATTCCATTACGTAATTTATATTTTACGAAACCAATTAAGTTTTCACCTTATCTGAATTGGTGTGGGCTAATACACAGTGAGGACATCCCCTACTGCCTATAGTTTCACTTTATTATACACAAAAAGGGAGCCTCCCATAAGAAGGCCCTCTCCTATATTTATATTATAAGAATAAATGACATCCAAATAAGAATGCAAATAAGTATAGTAATGGATGTACTTCCATCCCTTTACCCTTCACAATTTTCAAGACTGGATATACTAAAAATCCAATTGCGATTCCATTTGCAATACTAGATGTTAACGGAATACCTATAAAAATTAAAAATGCTGGTAACGCATCTTCAAATTCATTCCAATTAATATCTCGAATGCTTTGCGCCATTAAACTACCTACTATAATTAATGAAGGAGCTGTAATAGCGGCTACACTTGATAGAGAAGCAATAACAGGACTAAAAAATGCCGTTATAATTGTTAGACCAACAACTACAATCCCTGTTAATCCAGTTTTACCACCTGCAGCAATACCTGCTGATGATTCAATCGTCGCTGCTGTTGGGCTTGTTCCAAAGATAGAACCTGTAGTCCCGCCAATTGCATCTGCAATAAACGCTTTACCAAAACGCTTCTCTGTATTGTCTGTAATTAAACCTGCTTGTTTAATTAAACCGAGTAATGCACCTGTTGTATCGAATAAAAGTACAAGTAAAAATGAAAATACAACGCCGTATAATCCGTATTCAATTACATCTGAAAAGGCATTGATTGGGTTTGAAACGATGATACCCTCTGGTAAATGAGGCATCGCCACAATTTTATCAGCAAACTTCAATTGCCCTGTAAAGAAGGCAATAATTCCTGTCACAATCATACTAATAAATAATGCACCGCTCACACGCAATGTCATTAATACCGCCGCTAATATTAAACCAATTAAAGTTAAAATAACAGCTGGAGAATGAAAATCACCAATCGTAACTAAATTAGACGGATGATCCACGATAATTCCAGAAAGGCGCAATCCAATAAAAGCAATAAATAGTCCAATTCCACCTGCAATTGCATGCTTTAAACTATCAGGAATTGCTAAAATTAACTTTTGCCTAAACGAAGTAAAAGATAATAAAAGAAAAATAATCCCCGTTACAAATACAGCTGAAAAGGCAACTACATATGTAATCCCTTCTGCCTTCTGTACAACAGAATAAGCAAAATATGCATTCATTCCCATAGCTGGAGCAATAACAATCGGGTAATTCGCGAAAATCGCCATACCTACTGTTCCAACAACGGTTGCAATAATTGTTGCTGTAAACGCTTGGTCAAATGGTACACCTGCATCAGATAATATTTTTGGATTGATGACAAGAATATACGCAAATGTAAAAAAAGTTGTGATGCCAGCTAAAAACTCTTGCTTCACAGAAGTGTTATATTTTTGTAATTGAAACATGCTTATGTACCCTTCCTACACCTGAATTATTATCACACATTCTTTTTCTTACTAGTATGTGAGAAAATATAATACTTAATCTTAACAATCAATAAAAAGAAGAGTCAATATATTCCCTAATAGTTCGAATTTTAAGTTTAAGTCTGACAAGTACAGATGTAGTACAGTTCATTATGATTATTTTTGTAGCATAACAGATAGAAATGTTTTATAATTTGAAATAGTTAAATATTTAGTAAACGCATTCAAATATCGTTCACTCTACAAGGGGGATTCTTCTTATGCAGCACACAAACAAATCTGGAACTTTAAATCGTGGTTTAAAAGAACGACATATTACTTTAATGTCACTGGGCTCAGCTATTGGCGTTGGGCTATTTTTAGGATCCGCTTCCGCCATTAAACTAGCAGGTCCTTCTATTTTGCTAGGCTATATGATTGCCGGTCTCGTTATTTTTTTCATTATGCGAGCGCTTGGGGAAATGGCAATTGAACAACCTGTTGCTGGTTCTTTTAGTAAATATGCATATGATTATATTGGACCACTCGCTGGTTATATTACTGGTTGGAATTACTGGTTCTTATGGGTTGTTACTTGCATGGCTGAAATTACAGCAGCTGGCATTTACATGCAGTACTGGTTCCCTGATATCCCGCGCTGGACTTGGGCGTTACTTGCTCTATTATTAATGAGCGCTTTTAACTTCTTATCGGTAAAAGTATTTGGAGAACTTGAGTTTTGGTTTGCTCTCATTAAAATTGTCACAATTATCTGTATGATAGTAGTCGGAGCTGGTATTATTTTATTCGGATTCGGAAACGGTGGTATCGCTACTGGTATTTCAAATCTTTGGTCACATGGTGGCTGGTTCCCAAATGGATTTTCTGGGTTACTACTCTCCATGCAGATGGTACTATTCGCTTATTTAGGCGTTGAATTAATCGGTGTTACAGCTGGTGAGGCTCAAAATCCGAAGAAAACACTCGCAAAGGCAATTGATAACGTATTTTGGAGAATTCTACTCTTTTACGTTGGGGCATTATTCGTTATGATGGCAATTTATCCATGGAACGAACTTGGTGAGAAAGGCAGTCCATTCGTATTAACATTCCAGCAAATTGGTATCGCAAAAGCAGCAGGTATTATTAACTTTGTCGTATTAACAGCAGCTCTTTCTTCTTGTAACGGTGGTTTATTTAGTACAGGCCGTATGCTATATACATTAGCTCAGCAGAAAAAAGCTCCTGAAAGATTTGGTCGTTTAAATAAAAACGGTATTCCAAGCCAAGGAATTGTAGCAACTGCTATCGTTTTACTCATTGGTGTTATATTAAACTATCTCGTACCTGCAAAGGTATTTACATGGCTTACTAGCATTTCAACTTTTGGTGCAATTTGGACTTGGGGCATTATATTAGTCGCTCAAATTAAATTCCGTAAAAGCTTGCCTACTCAAAATAAACAAAAGTTATCATATAAAATGCCTTTATACCCATTAAGCTCATATTTCTCACTTGCCTTCCTTGCACTAGTCTTATGTATAATGGCGTATTCAGAAGATACACGAATTGCATTGATTGTCGGCCCAATTTGGCTTATCGGCTTAGCAATCGTATATTACATGAAAGGGTTTCATAAGATTGATGAAACACCTAACTCAAAAATTAGTTAAGCAAAACATCCCTTCCTTATTACTTGGAAGGGATGTTTTTATATCTATATAAATATTTCTCAACAAAATTCACGGTATTTTTACAATTTTTTAATATTTTTTATGTTTTCCGTCTTTATTTTTACAGAAAAATAAATTACATTATTAAAGCACATATATTTATTATTAGGGGGATTCTTCTATGAAGAATAAAAAATGGATTACATTTTCTTTAGCAACAGCAATTACACTAAGTATAGGGACCTCGTTCATACCGTCTACTTATGCCGAAAGCTCTGTAGACCCAGCTCCTGAAATCGCTGCAAAAGTTGTAAATCAAAACAATGGGAAGAAAGTATTATTTGATAATACACACGGTCAAACTGCTGGGACAGCTGACTGGGTTATTGACGGCGGCTTTTCTGACTTCGGAAACGGCATTGCAAAAAACGGATATCACGTAAAGGAACTTCGTAAATCAACACCTATTACGTACGAAGATTTAAAAGATTACAATGTATTTATCGTTCCAGAAGCTAATATTCCTTACAAAAAATCTGAGCAGGACGCTATGTTACAATATGTAAAAAATGGTGGTAGTATCTTCTTTATTGCTGATCATTACAATGCAGATCGTAATAAAAATCGCTGGGACTCTTCTGAAGTATTTAATGGATATAGACGCGGTGCTTGGGATAATCCAGCAAAAGGAATGTCTAATGAAGAAGCAAATTCACAAGCTATGCAAGGAGTAGAAAGCTCTGATTGGCTCTCTGACAACTTCGGTATTCGCTTCCGCTACAATGCACTTGGTGATGTTTCAGCGAAAACAATTGTATCACCTGAACAATCTTTCGGAATTACAAAAGGTGTTTCGTCTGTAGCAATGCATGCTGGTTCTACTCTAGCAATTACAAACCCAAAACTAGCAAAAGGACTTGTTTACCTTCCAGAAAATCCATCAAAATGGAATAACGCTGTTGATAGTGGCGTTTATAATGGCGGTGGTATTGCAGAAGGCCCATATGCTGCAATTGCAAAAGTAGGACTTGGAAAAGCTGCCTTTATTGGTGACTCTTCTCCTGTTGAAGATGCTACGCCAAAGTACGTTCGTGAAGATTCTGGCCAAACAAAGAAAACTTACGATGGTTATAAAGAAGAAAACGATGCTATCTTATTAGAAAACATCGTAAATTGGTTATCAAATAAAGAGACATTTACAAGTTTAGATCAAGTAAATGGTTTACAACTTGATTCACCTACAGCTCTACAGACATTTGAACAGCCAAGCTTATCAACAGAACCACAACCTGAACCTTGGGGTGCACCAAATGCAGGTTATCAATGGTTTAATACAAATACTTTCAAACCAGGTTCATACGGTTATAATGGTGCGGTAACAACAAGCGACTACGTCGTTACACACCCTAGCATTCTACCAAACAATGAAATTTTCCAAATGAAGATTCAAGTAAACAACTTACTACCTAATACAACTTATAACAACTATTCTTTAGGTATCTTCACTACTGGAGGAACACAAGTGGCTAAAGTACAAAATGCAAACGGCACTTGGCCATCTACTTTTGGATATAGCAGTGCATTTTCTTTCACAACAAACAGCTTAGGCTCTGCTGAGAAAGTTGTAAATGTACAGATTGATTCAAATACAATTGGACAAGCAACGCTTCGTCTACGCCAAAATACAACAACGAAATATAATGAAACTGTAACAATTAATAAGAAATAATAAAAAAGGCAATCCATACATGGATTGCCTTCTTCTCACTTCTCTTCCTTCGAGAAAAACATTCTTGAAATAACGATACCTATACTACCGACGATTAGGAATAACACTGCCCTAATCATCATTGATACCTCTGGTAAGTCAAGTAAGAATAACTTCCCTACCGTTACGACTAAAACGACTAAACCAGCATATAATATTTCATTCATATTTCTATTTCTTCCAAACCAAACCGCAAATAATGCATATACCATCCATAATAACGATACTGATACACTAATTACGCTTCCATCTGTAGATAAAACTTCACCGATTCTCGTAATTGTAATAAATACAATTATCATAAACCAATAGAGCACTATAGAATACATATATTTGCCGAAGCTCGCTAATACTTCTTTCGCTTCTCTCATGCAATAATAGAACGTTCCTATTAAAATAAGATGAGCAACAAAGCCTGCCGAAATAAATTGATCAAACGGGCTAAAAATAGTCTGTATCATTCCAATTGCGTAAACCGTCGCACTAACATACAATTTTATCTGTTGTTTTACTTTAATAGAAGTGACCATGCCGAGGAAACCTTGTAATAATAGTACAATCGCTGCATTCACTAAACTATACTCATATAAAATTGCTAAACTAAATGCTCCCATTGCGAAACCAAATAAGAGATTTGTAAATGTAGAATGTCTATTTTTCCTATATTCAAATACGAACATAGCGGCATGCACGATTGCACTAATAATTAATCCCCATGTTGTAAAATCAGGTATTTTTGAAATAGCTAGTATAAAGAACACTGCATTTGCACTAAATATCGCCAAACGTGGTTCTAGTATAAAACTTCTCTCCGTAAACATATGCCAAAATAATAGTAAATGAATCAAACCATATACAATCGTTAACTGTATTTGCAAGTTCTCTACTAACATTGACATAACAGCAAAGAAAACGAAAAGGACAATGGCAGCAACAGCGTAAGAAATCATATATAAGTATTTATAACGATTTTTCAACGCATACCATAATAAACTAAGTGTTAATACTGTCTCATATCCAAAGAAAATATAAGGATTAGGAGTCGTACTATTTAACAAGAATGGTACGAAGAACGCTCCGACCGCTACGAAAATAGTGAGATATTCCGATTGATATCTTTTCGCTAAATAAATACCTAAAATAACCCATGCAATATTACAGAGAAACGCGACACTTGCCGGAATAAATCCATATAAATAATGTGCTGCAAACGTTGTTAGAACAATCCCGGTAATACTTCCTCCAGCTAATACTAACCCTAACGCCTGCCGCTCTCTTTTAATTTGAATATCTCCTATATAATACAATCCGATAGATAATACGATACCAAACACAATTCGTATCGCTGGTGTTAATAAGCCAGCATCTACCCCTGCTTTAAATAACCAGATCACTCCAAGCAACATAATACCGACAAATACACGCGGTAACCATGTTTGACAAAACTTAATAATATTAAATGGCTCTGGTTTAAAAGCAGATATATCTACTTGTTTTACCTCACGTTCTTGCAAAGGCTCTTTTATCTTAACTATTTCTTCTTTTGGCTTTTCCTCCATTACCGTTTCAATATATTCTTTCTTGTTCTTACTAACATGTTGCTGAGCGTTTTCTACTTCTATTTCCCTTTGCTTCACTTTTAATTCAGCAAGTGCTTCTTGAATTGTTTCAATTGCCGTTTCGAGTGCTTCTATTTTCTTATCCAAATCCTTCTTCATACGCTCCCCCCTCATTTGTAACTCTCATTAAACCTATATATTACCAATTATCTTTATCATACTCTTAGTCTATTCATTTTCAATAGTATTTTTTCCAAAAAAGAAAGGCGTCTTCCAAAATCGGAAAACACCTTTTTACTCAGTTATTCTTATTTAAAACAATGCTAACGATGAAACCAAGACACATGCCTACAATAGCTGGAACAATCCACCCAACACCTTCTGTATAAAACGGAATGTATTTTAATGCTGACGTCCACTGATTCATCATTACATTTTTATTTAAAATATCAATTGCACTAAATATCGCTACAACCAAAACAGTTACTGCATATACGTATGCATACTTTCCAATATACTTATGGAATAACCCTAGAATAATAAGAGTTAATGCAATTGGATAAATAAATCCAAGAATTGGAACTGATACTTTTAAAATTTGCGTTAATCCTAAATTAGCTAAGATCATACTAACAACGCTTACTATAAATGCCCACACTTTATAAGATACTTTCGGAAATGCACTCGCAAAAAATTGACTACAAGACGTAACAAGTCCAATTGAAACACATAAACATGCGATAGTAAAAATAACACCTAATAAAACGACTCCGCCCTGCCCAAATAATGTAGTCATAACTTGCGCTAACACTTTCGCACCGTTATCGAATGTTCCTAATGAGCCACTAATTGCCCCCACATATCCAAGGATGACATAAATAATCGATAATAATAATCCTGCCACAATGCCAGCAATACTCATATATTTCGCTAAACTTTTATCATCTTCAATACCTTTTGCACGTAATGCATTTGCAATAACAATTCCAAAGATTAAAGCAGCTAACGCATCCATTGTTAAATATCCATCTAAAAACCCTTGAAACATAGGAGCTTGTCCATAGTTCCCTATTGGTTCTTTCATATCTCCTACCGGTGTAAACATACTCTTTATAAAAATAAGTGCAATCATACATAATAATAACGGCGTCAATACTTTTCCAAACAATCCCATTAATTTAGATGGAGATAAACTTAACCAGTAAACAATACTAAAGAAAATAACTGTGTAAAACAACAATAGTCCGCTTCCTGCTTCAGGGAATAACTGACCTGGCCCCATTTCAAAAGCTAAACTTCCCGCACGTGGTATACCAAGCCCAGGTCCAATAAATACATACACGATACATGGAAAAATAATTGCAAATGAAGAATGAACCCTACCCGCTAACGTTTGAAAACTTCCTGCTTTTGCAATAGAGATAACACCTAATATAGGAAGACCTGTTGCTGATATAATAAACCCTACTAATGAAATCCAAACATGTTCTCCTGCTTCATACCCAAGGAAAGGTGGAAATATAAGATTCCCTGCTCCAAAGAACATAGAGAATAACATAAGGCTAATAAGTAAAATTTCTTTTTTCTGTAACAATTTCATTTCTTTCTCCTTCTTTAATTTCATCTTTTATGAAATCAATTTCACATATAAAAAAGTACAATAACCCGCTTCCTTACAAAGAAAACATAGTCCATAGTCTATCACAAAAGAAACACCCATTCTATAGCTATTCCTCTTTTCCAATTTCTTCTGAAAAATCAACCTTTATTGACTTATAATAGTTAATAAGGTAAAATATTAAATGTACAAAATTATTAACTTTGTTTTTGTTTGTGTCAGGAGGAAAATAACATGGAATCAGCGATACAACTAGAAAGAGAACAACAAAGAAAAAAGAAACATCCTCCAGGTTTATACTTACTCTTCTTTACAGAAATGTGGGAAAGATTTAGTTACTATGGATTACGAGGATTATTAACATTATATTTAACGACAGCTTTAGTAAGCGGTGGTCTTGGGTTTAGTCCCGCATGGGCACTCTCTATTTACGGATTTTATACTGGAGCCTGTTATTTCACACCAATGATTGGTGGATACTTAACAGACCGTTTTCTAGGTAGACGAAAAGCAATCACAATTGGTGGTATAACAATGGCAATCGGTAACCTTACACTATTTGCCTTGCAAAACCAATTAGGTCTATACCTCGGATTAGCGCTTATTATTATAGGTAACGGATTCTTCAAACCGAACATCTCTACACTGGTTGGAGAATTATACGAAGAGAACGATCCAAAACGTGATAGTGCATTTACCATTTTCTATATGGGTATTAACGTCGGGTCATTTTTAGCTCCACTCGTTTGCGGATTTTTATCAGAAAATTTATTCAAAACAACAGTTGATGGCGTTGTACATTACGGATTCCGTTACGGTTTCTTAGCCGCTTCAATCGGAATGATCATTGGACAAATTTTATTTACAACACTATCAAATCGCTTCCTTGGTAATATCGGTAAAAAACCAACTCGCGATTTACAAACAGCTGCTGGACAACCATCAGTAGGAGATACACCGTTAACCAAAAAAGAAAAACAACGTACCGCAGTTATTGTCATTTTAACATGCTTCGTTGTCTTCTTCTGGGCTGGCTTTGAACAAGCTGGTAGCTCATTAACATTATATACAAACAAATTTGTAGACCGCTCTGTGTTCGGATGGGAAGTTCCAACATCTTGGTTCCAATCGGTCAATCCATTATTTATTATTTTACTTGCTCCAGTCATTTCTGCATTATGGGCAAAACTTGCAACTCGCAAGCAGGGTGATTTAAAAATCCCAACTAAAATGGGACTTGGTATGATCTTACTCGGTATCGGTTATATCATTCTCGTTATCGCTACATTAAAAACAGGTAGTGATGAACATAACATTACAGAAAAAGCAAACTTACTGTTTATCGTCTTTACGTATCTTTTCCATACGTTAGGTGAGCTATTCTTATCACCTGTCGGACTATCAATGGTTAGTTCGCTTGCTCCGGTAAAATTAGCATCTTTATTAATGGGTGTATGGCTAGCAAGTTCAGGTATCGCCAACATTTTAGGCGGACAACTTGCAAGCTTCACAACTTCACTTGGATACGCTGAAGTATTCACAGTTATTGGCGCTGTGGCAATTGTATTAGGCTGTGTTTTATTATTAATTTCTAAGAAATTAGTGAAATGGATGGATTAAAAAAGATGAGGAATTTCTCCTCATCTTTTTTATGCCGTTTTACCTTTTTCTATTGCTTGTTCGTACAGCTCTTTATGTTCTTTATATTCACTTGGTACGAAACTCTTATAGAAGAATGAGAACCAGCTGTCTCCTTTTTTATACCCTTCTTCTCGAATTTCCGCTGCTTTTTTATTCGATTTAAATCCTTCAGTAAACCACTTCTTTAACAATTCATTTCGTTCATACTTAGCAGGAACTTTTAAATCATAGTTTTCAAATGCATACTTATAGCCAGCCTTTTCTACTGCCTTTTTTGTAGACTTATAGCCTTTTTCATACGCTGTTTCATATGCCTTCACGTATACTTCTTTCTCTCTATTTTCAGGATTCTTTTCAGCTAGTTCTTTCCCTGTCTTTTCCCCTAATTCAGCTTGCTCTTTTTCAATTTTTTCGGTTCTTTCTTTATTCCCTACTTTGAACCCGTCTGCAAAGTTTACCTTAAACTCTGGAGCAACTTGACTATCGTCCATCGTCTCTTGTGCTAAACCTTGTTCTTTTCCTTTTTCAAAATGCGTTTTCTTCTGCTCTTCTAAAGACCATGCGGCTGCATAAGTCGCTTTAAACGCTTGTTTATATGCATCAGATTTTCCAGCTACATGCACTTCTGCATCATTTTTTCCTGCTTTAAAATCAGTTTCTCCATTCTTTTGACCTTCAAGTTGACCTTTTTCCATATCAGCTTGGCGCTGCGCTTCCTCTTGCTTACGTGCCTCTTCAGCTTTTCTTTGTTCCTCGGCTACACGTTGTTTCTCTTCTTCAGCTTTACGCTGTGCTTCTGCAGCACGTTGTTTTTCAGCCTCAGTATTGCGCTGTGCTTCTGCTTGTCTCTCAGCTTCTACAGCACTATTATTATTCTGACTAGGAGCTGGGCTCGTTGCGCCACTACTAGAAGCTGGTTTATTGTGATAATGATATTCCCCGTACTGTAATCCCCACTTCTCACAATTTGTACGACACGTATGTCCGCCATTAGCATCTGTACGCCCTGGATGCGCATAAGCTGAAATTGGAGCTACCAATAACGCTATACTCGTTGTTAAAAGAAGTTTCTTCACCTGTTGTCTCACTCTTGTTCCTCCCAAAATATAGAATTCTAACTTTATCATACATAAATAGAAGAATAATTAAATACAAACCGAAATATTCTATTATTTCTCAACATTAGTAAAAAAGAAGGGGAACTCTTTAAAGAGTTCCCCTTCTTTTTTACTTCTTCGCCTTCGTTCCTACTAAATCACCAGCAACAACATAACGCTTAGAATTGTCCTTTACAGATACACATGTAATAAGCGTTATCTCATCTTTCCCATGATCCTCTACAACTTCCCACTTATCAGGAGTCACTTCAGATACACCAGTAACCGCATACTCATATTCATTTTCATTGTCATACAAATAAATTTTATCGCCTTTTTTCAAAGAAGCTATATCACTAAATAAAACACCTTTTTTAGACATATTATGTCCTGCTAATGCGTAATTTCCTTTTCCCATAACTTGATTCTCTTTTACTGTCGCTGCACCTGATAATAAGTTTTTTTCAGTAGAAGCTTTTAAAACAGGCAGTTCTACTGAAACACTTGGAATCGAAATACGACCAATTACTTGTTTCTTATCTAATGATGCATTCGCTACTTCCGCCAAGTCTGGTTGATTAATTTTGGAAGCATCTACAAATTCCGTCTCATGCTTTTCATAATCCATCTTTTGAACAGCCTGCACATTTTCAGTCTGTTTCTTTTCAGCCTGATATCCATCATAAAATGGCTTTCCAATTAACACGCCACCTACAACAAATAGCAGAATTGCTACTATACTATAAATTCTTTGCTTATTCATACACTGTTCCTTTCCCTTACAAAATCTTACTCTATATAAAATGATAAAATAATATCGCTATATGTACAAGTATTAGCTGAAAAGAAACCTTCTTGCCGGTGCAAGAAGGTTTCTTTTTAAGCTAATTTATTTCTGTATAGTGATACGTGAAATACTGTCATTTGAATAAAGAAAATAGAAAATAGAATATATAATGGGTATCCAGGAAGATATTCATTAATAATAGGTGAAAAAGTTAAAAATCCAACTGCACAAGGTAAGACAAACCATAACGATACAAATGTTGTTCTACAAGCTTTATCCGTAATCGCTTTTTCACGTTCATCTTCTAGTGGAAATAATAATGGATACATCCAAAAAGATAAATTCTTATATTTTTTCTTTTGAATTCTATAAAAAATTGTAACTATAATTGCTCCAATAAATAATAAAATGAATGGTACTCCATTAAACCATACTTCAAACGGGAATTTCTCGTTTTTAATTATATCTGCTAACTCTGTAATAACACTATAAAATTCAACAAATGTCCAACATGCTAGTGCAGTATAGAGTACATTTATAATATAAGAAAAAACAATTCTATTCATCCTTTTCCCCCTCCTTATTTAAAACAAACACATCTTCCATCTTTAACTGAAACACATCACAAATCGTAAGTGCCAATAACAACGAAGGAACGTAATCCCCTTTTTCAATTGCTGCAATTGTTTGTCTCGTTACTCCAACCTTTTCTGCTAATACGCTTTGCGTAAAGTTAAAACGAGCTCTTAATTCTTTTACTCTGTTTAAAATGGTCAAATTTACCACCTCTCACCATCATTGTATGCTATCCTTAACAAAATGTAAACTCAACTTAACATTATTATTATAAAAAAATCCAACTCTACGTATTGTAAAGTTGGATTACATATTAATTTAAAATTTTAACTTTAACTGTTCTTCTACCCCAGTCATTAGCTTGAGCTGAATTTGGCATTAATAAATCAATGATATGCCCTTTTATTGCACTACCAGTATCTCCAGCAATTGCTGTTCCATATCCTTCTACATATACAGTAGAACCTAATGGGATAACAGATGGATCTACAGCAATTAATTTCATGTTTGGATTTGCAGTTAAATTATGTCCTAACTTAGATTTTACAGTTTCACCCGGTTTATAGCCATTTTCAGATGGATCAGCTGTATAAGCGGTTGCTGTTACGTAAAATTCTTTTCCACCTTGAGTTGGTTTCGTATCAGGCTTAGACTGTGTTTCTGTATTTTTTGCTACAGGTTCAGCTGGTTTACTAGCTTTTTCCTGCTTTTGCTTTTCAGCAATTTCTGCTTGTGCTTTCGCTAAAGCTTCTTGCTCTGCTTTTGCAGCCGCTTCTGCTTTTGCACGCTCTTCCGCTGCGATTCTTGCTGCTTCTTGCTCACGAGCAATCGTTTCTTGTACTGTCTTCATATTTGATTCAATTTTAGCTTTTTCTTCCGCTGCTAAATTAAGTTGACTTGCAACTTCATTATATTTAGCTTGAACTGTTTGTAAGTTATCTTGACGTTTTTTCAAGTTATCTTGCAGTTCAGCTTGCGCTTTTGCTAATTTTTGTTTGTCTACTACTAAAGATGCTTCTTTTTCGTCAATTGTTTTCTTGTCCTCTTCAATTTGACGAAGATCTTGTTCTTGTAGACGTAAAATTTCTTTATCAGCTTCTAGAATAGTAGAAACTGCGTTCATACGTTGTAAGAAGTCTGCAAAGTTTTTTGACTCTACTACAACTTCTACTACTAAACTTGTATTTGAACTGTTTTGAACAGAAACCATACGTTTTCTCATAATATCTTTACGAGCAAGGACTTTATCCTCCAAAACGACAATTTCTTGCTTTTTTTGCTCAATCTGCTTATGTGTTTCATCGATTTTACGTTGAATAGCAGCTTGATCCTCTTTATTTTTTGCAATTGTATTATTTAAATTATGTAGTTCGTTTTCGATACCTTTAATTTCTTTACTAACAGCTTGCTTCTCTTGCTCTTTCTTTTGCATTTCTGCATCGTTTTGTTGCAATTGCTGTTGCATGTTGTTAAGTTTCTCGTCGTTTGACTCTGCTTTAACAGCGACTGTACTAGAAAGACCGATAATTCCTGCTAATACTAGACAGCTGATTCGCTTAAAATAGTTCATAATCCGACTCCCTTCTTATACAGTTATACATGATTTATTTTACAGTTTGTTTACAAAACGATTAAATACAGTTTATTTTTCGTGACGAAAAAAAGAGAATTATGAATAAAATGTAATAGATTCTTAAATATTTAACAATTCCTATATTTAAAAAATACAAAAGATGCTAAAATCCAAATATAGAGAAAATATAACTTTCGAAGGCGGTTGAAATAAATACATGTTTACTCAAAAAAAATCACTCCAACATACAATTGCTCAATTAGAAGAGCGTATACAAGAATTAGAAGCAGAATTAAAACAAAAAGATATCGAAAAGCAAGAGACTATTTCTACTATCCACGATCATGTACAAAGCGTTATCCAAGAGCATCAACTTGTAAATAACCAACATAATACACTTCAAAATTTAGTTCAACAGTTAAGTTCATGTTTCGAAAATGTTTCAACACGTACGACACATTCCAATGAGTTAAATAATGAAATGTTACAAAAGGAACAAAGCTTAATTCAGTCTATTGCAGAAATTATTGACTGCTCTAATGAAGGAAAAGAATCCGTTCACCGTTTACTTATTGTAATTAATAAATTAGGTGAACAATCTCAACGCACGTCTAATAGTATGAATCATCTAAGCGAACGCTCAAAGGAAATCGAGCAAATTGTAGAAGTCATTCAAAACATTGCAGCACAAACAAATTTACTTGCATTAAATGCGAGTATTGAAGCCGCACGTGCTGGAGAGCACGGTAAAGGATTCGCCGTCGTTGCCAATGAAGTAAGAAAACTAGCGGAAAGTACAGCAGAAAGTACAAAAAACATCGGCAACTTAACGAAAAAAATACAAGAAGAAATTGAAAAAGCATATGATAACACAAAAGATAATTTACATTTAGTCGATGAAGGTGTAGAAATGAGCGCCGATACAAATGCTAGAATTGAAAATATTTTAGTTATGATTCAAACGTTACAAAATGGTGCTACAAATGTTATTAAGGCTATCGAAAACCAAAAGTCTTGTAATGATGACATATTACGAGAATTCGCTAACACACAACAAATGTTCCAAAAATTAAATACTACTATTATGAATCATATTCATGATGCTGAAAAAGTCGATGTTCAATTATCTAAAAGTCTTCAAGGAACAGTGACTTCTTAATTAAAATTAAGAATCCCTTATACTGCTATAAGGGATTTTTATTTTATTTTGAATATTTATTTCTTTTCAATATTCATCCATATCTTTGTTATAATGGAAAAGTTGTTTCTTTCAACTAATAAACAAGGAGGTTATTATGGAACAATTTTACTACGTTTTAAAATATTTAATTCTCGGTCTGTTCCAAGGACTAACAGAACCAATTCCGATTTCTTCAAGTGGTCATCTCGTTTTAGCACAACATTTGCTAGGACTAAAAATAGAAGGGTTTAGCTTCGAACTACTTGTTAATTCAGCTTCATTATTAGCTGTATTACTTATTTATAGAAATGATTTAATTCGTCTAACGAAGAATGGTCTCTCTTATATATTTACAAGAGCAGAAGACGCAAAATCAGATTTCTTCTTTATTATTTATCTTGTTATTGCAACCATTCCAGCAGGTGTTATTGGTGTTTTATTTAAAGATTACATCGATCAGTACTTAAAAGGTGTGAAGATGGTTGGGGTTTCCCTTCTTATTACTGCTGTCGGCCTTTGGATTATTAGAAATTTACGCGGTCGTAAAAATGATGGCGACCTTTCTATGAAAGATGCAATCATCGTCGGATTAGCACAAGCTTGTGCACTGATTCCCGGAATAAGCCGATCTGGTGCCACAATCGTAGCAGCAATGTTACTTGGTATGAAGCAAGAAACAGCTCTTCGCTTCTCATTCTTACTATACATTCCTGTTAGCTTAGGTGGCTTATTGTTAAGCATTACAGACATTGCAAATGACCCAAATCTAGACACATTATTCGTACCATATGTCGTTGCATTCATCGCAACATTTATCATGACGTATATTTCACTAAAATGGTTTATGAACATTATGGCAAAAGGAAATTTAAAATATTTCTCTTTCTATTGTATTATCGTAGGTGTACTTACCCTTATTTTCTTATAAAGTAAAACTTACAAATTAAAAGCGAGTCATCTAGTGTAATAGAATGACTCGCTTTTTTATACCTTTATTAAGTTAAAACCTATTATTTACTTACAATTTTCAGAATAGTATAATATTTATCAAGTTCACTATTACAGTAATTCTATCTTTCCTACTATTATCGTAAAAGAGGTGTTTATATGTTTATAGTTACAAAACTCATTCACATTAAGTACGAATATGAAAATGAGCTACTTTATGGGCTTAGACAATATTATCCTTCCCCCGGAACGAACGGTTGTATTAACATAGAGTTTTCACCTGTTCATCGTACAAATGATAAGGCAGAGTATATGATTCGTATGTTATGGAAAACACAACAAGATTACCATACATGGCTTTCTCAAAAAGAAGGCAATGAAACTTTGAAGCACAAAATACAAGGCTATATCCTTTCTTCCAAATCAAATGCTACCTATGTGCATTAATCCTTCTCTTTTTATTCCTTACGAGGGGCAAAATGATAAAGTGAAACTTTAATCACCCTCATCAATTGGGCTATTCACAAATAACGAGATAAGGACCCTCTTACTTTTCATACTGTAAGAGGGCTTCTCTTATGCATACACTTTCTTCTCTTGACAATACAAACGAATAACATGTTTATTTTGTTGAAATACATCATGCGTCAGCCGAATAATAATAAAGTTTCGTTTTGTTTGATCATCATGAACAAAAATCTGTTCTCCCTCCTGAAAACGCCATGCACTTTCAAAAGTCGTAATATGATCCCCACTTACAGAAAAAAGTTCATATCGCATCTCTTGTACCCTCTCTCAACTTATATAATCACAATATCCT